>CAZUHR010000565.1:0-1508 GCA_964620335.1 uncultured Desulfobacteraceae bacterium | reverse complement strand
GATTTCGGGGGGAATGCGGTTATGACCGAAAAGTCACATCGTTCGGGCACGGATCGTATAAGCGAGGCGGCATTCAAAATGGGTCTGAAGAAAGATGACCTGGTTGTAAATATCCAGGGCGATCAGCCTTTCTTTCACCCATCTCAGATCTCCAGATTGGTAACCCCGCTCACAGAGGATGAATCCATATCCATGACTACCCTGAAGTACAGGATCACGGAAAAAAGCGAAATCAAAAACCCCAATCACGTAAAGGTTGTCACGGACAGACAGGGGTTTGGCCTGTATTTTTCACGTTCTCCAATCCCCTTTTACCGAAGTACCACATCAAGTGAAGAGTTCTACAAACACCTTGGTCTTTATGCATTCAGGATGGGGTTTTTGCTCCAGTTCACGCGGTTTTCTGAAGGGGTGCTTGAGTCTGCCGAGAAATTGGAACAATTAAGGGCACTTGAACACGGCATCAAGATCAAGGTGGTGGAAACCCCTTTTGATTCCATTGAGGTTGACGTTCCGGAAGATATTAAAAGGGTGGAGAAAATGTTTTATAGTCAACTATATTAAGATGGACCAATCGAATCCGGTTATCTGGAAACTAAAACCTCCCTCCCCATCTGTTTCACAACTCTCCCGTGAAGCTGGAGTAACTCCCCTTCAGGCTCAACTTTTGATAAACCGAGGCATCTCGACTCCAACACAGGTGATGTCCTTTCTGAATCCGCGCCTAAGCAATATGGCTGATCCTATGCTCATGATGGGGATGCCAGATGCCCTGGACATTATCTTGAGGGCTATTGAAAACCGAGAAAAAATCACAATATATGGGGACTATGATGCTGATGGTCTGACCTCTACAGCCATTTTGTTGAATTTTTTTTCGAGTCTTGGCCTTCAAGTCTCTTTTTACATTCCCAACCGCCTTACGGAGGGCTACAGCCTTAATAAAGAGGCCATTTCAGAAATCGCTGAGAACCAAACAAAACTTATTATTACCGTAGACTGCGGAACAAACAACACTAGTGAAATAGCTTTGGCAAAAAGCCTCGGCATGAATGTCGTTGTTACTGATCACCATCAGGTACCTGAGGATTTCCAGGCCCAATGCCCTGTTGTGAATCCCCGGCAACCTGGCTGCCCTTTTCCCTTCAAGGATCTTGCAGGAGTGGGTCTGGCTTTTTTTCTAACCGTCGCGGTCAGAACAGCCTTGAGGCAGGTTGGTTGGTTCAGAACAAGGAGTGAGCCTGATCTTAGAGAATATCTTGATCTGGTGGCCTTGGGGACTGTGGCGGACAGAGTGCCGCTCCTTGAACAAAATCGGATACTTGTGCATTACGGGATAGGGGCTATGGCAGAAAGCCGATGGCCCGGGATATCAGCAATGAAGGAAGTTGCTGGTATTGAGGATCCGGGGATAACAGCCGACGATCTGGCTTTCAGACTCGGACCCCGGCTGAATGCTCCCGGAAGGATGGGTGATTCCCACACGGGAATCAGAGCACTCATTGCTC
>CAZUHR010000564.1:0-1536 GCA_964620335.1 uncultured Desulfobacteraceae bacterium | reverse complement strand
ACCTGCGGATTAGAAGTCCGCTGCTCTATCCAGCTGAGCTACAGGCGCAGATCCTCTAATTTTATTATACAATTTTCAAAAAAGTTCATTAAAAAATTGGCGCTGTTCAAAATTTTCGTATTCTTTGGCACCAGACTTAGGCAAGAAGCGCAAAATCTTGAATGTTTGCATTCAATTAGACTGTCAGGCTGTTTGATTTCCGGAAACTGCTGATCCGCTGCTCAGGACATTATCCCCACCATTGAGCACCTGCTGCAGGACCACGTTAATGTTATCCTCCAGCTGGCCCATAACATGCGTGAGGGTCTTGAGATGGACCAGGGTTTTCCTGCATTTCTCCTGGTAGGGTAGATTCAGTGAAGGATTTTCGAGGACATGAATCACGCGATCAAGAAAGGCTTCGTCAATACGATCCGTATCCATATAAATGAGATCAACCCATTCCTTTTTCAATTCCTCCGGCATCCCGTTATAGCCGGCAAGGATTTCAAGATCCTTGCCTAAATACAAGGACCTTTTCATTTGCTCTATGGCGGACCGAATTTCGTTTTCCTGTTCCTTAGCGAGAGGTTTTTCTTGAAGCAGTTTATGCCACCTCTCCTCGACCTGCATCCGTACCCAGTTTTCGCCGTTCTCGGGAGTCAAATAAAGCTCCAGAAACCTGTTTTGCACGTCCAGCAGATCCTTTCCGAGTTGGCTTGTGCCTTCGCCCATATCTTCAATTGCCCTGTTCAATCTCTGGACTGCCTCCTGTTTCATTCCCTTCTTATCTGAATTCTTGAACAGGACACCCTCCCATTGCTCTCTTAAAGAGCTCAGTTCCAGTTTGATTAGGGAAAAAATCAGACCGGATTTGGTAATGGCGTTGCGCAGGGAGTCGGCGAGTATATTACAGGAATTGAGTTTGTCTTGAGCAAGTTGATGCATGACTTCAACGGACTGCTGCCTCAATTGATAGGAGAGGAGTTCCGTGCCCAGGGAACGCGAGAGCCTCTTGATAAAATTGGCCTCCGGACTAGCGACCTTTATGGTGTTGGGCAAAAAATGGATCTTGATAACAGCCACCACCTCATATTCGGTATTTCCCCACAGGGTCTCGCCTTTGAAATTCTTGGGGTATTGGGGGGTTGGCCCATTGGCAAGATACAAATCCTGCTTGTGTAAAAGGACCGGCTCCATGTGATGATAATCTTCCGTCACGCCTTCCATCTGGAGCCTTACACTTCTACTATCTTTTAAGGGATCTTCCGATGTCCAGCTCCTCTGCCTTTCGACACACCATGCCATAGCCTCCTTAGGGCGCCAAGGTTCATCCCTGTATTCAATCCATGGCTTGCCGGGGGGGTTATATTCAGATTCTTCAGGAAGGCCCCAGGATATGCTTTTCCCCTCATCATCGATGATGCCTGAGGTGATTCTTGTGGCTACCATCTGCGGAGGCTTGCCTATTCTATAAACAGTCCCCTTAAAGGCATTGGGAAGACAAAAAAGGATAGTCTCAATTATTTCCTTACAGGCCTGTTCTAAAATGACCTT
>CAZUHR010000563.1:0-1540 GCA_964620335.1 uncultured Desulfobacteraceae bacterium | reverse complement strand
TCTCCTTCATGGAATAAGTGCCGCTGGGCCTGTTTGGAGATCCTCTCCAGGTCTGCCCTTTTCATAAGAGAAAAAATAGGAACCTTAGCCAAGAAATCCGCCTCATTCATACTCATAGCTCCACCTAGTCTTATAGAATTTTAGATTTTATTCTTCACTTGAATTATGGTTCAGCCCGGCTGCTAATCTTTAAAACAACATTCTCCCGGATACCAGATAAGCCTTAAAAGTCATTTGAAGGCTAAACAGGCCACACTATGCGGCATTGAGTGGGCAAATTTGTTTAAGCTCATTCTTAAAATGTTGTTCGGATTCCCAAATGTCGCGTGCGTTTTGTGAGTTGAGCCAAAACTCAGCAGAATTACCGAACAGACGGGACAACCGTAATGCCATAATGGGGGTGATGGACCTTCTTTCTCTTAGAATTTCATTGATCGATTGACGAGATACCCCCAAAGCATTCGCCAGTGACGCTGTGGTCAAACCATAATCCGGCATGAAATCTTCCCTTAAAACTTCGCCGGGATGTGTCGGGGGAATTTCTCTTTTTATTGTATTTGTTATCGCCATTGTGTTTCTCCTCAATGGTAATCGGTTATTTCAACATCATACGCATCCCCATCGATGAACCGGAAACAAATGCGCCATTGATCATTGATTGATATTGAATATTGCTCCTCCCTGGCACCTTTGAGGGCATGCAATCGATTGCTTGGAGGTACTCTCAGGTCATTCAAATTTGTTGCCCAATGAATATATTCCAAGCGCCGAATAGCCCTTCGGATCAAATCAGGGGACAAACGTTTTGATTTGCCTTTAACGAAAATCTGTTGAGTTTCTTTATCGGCAAATGTTTTTATCATGGTGTTAGTGTAATCTGTCACGTGACAGATGTCAAGACAAAAATTGCCACGAAACTACTAAATCTTGGGGCCCTTCAGTTTTGCAGTTTTGTCCTAACAGCCATAAAATAACATTTTGATTCATCTTTTATTTTTCATCTTACGGATTGCCATCATTCACTTTTCTTTCCTCAAAACTGATCAATTCTTCTTCATCAAGTTTTTTTGCCATTGCCTCCTATATAAAGTAAAAAACCCCACCTCTCTATTATGAGAAATAATCCGGATATAGAGGGGCAGATGGTTTAAGAAATTGATATTATTAGAGGTGAGAGTAATTAACGTGCGGAAATCATAAGAAAAACTTAAGGAAAGAGGCTGATTTTTAGCGATTTTTTAATTTGAGAAATTTGGCCGATTTTTGGCGGTTTTTTGCAGATGGTTTGAGAAAAATTCTAGGATAAAGGTTAGAAGATAATTTCAACTTGACATAAAACTCTATAAGTGATAATATTCATTATTAAATTAAGTATTTATCCAGATAGCCAACGCCCAACAGATGTGTCGCTCCTTATTAAGGGGCTAAAATCTTACGGGCGTTTTTATTTATTGCCACTTGTGTTCTCAATACCCTTTTTAGAAACCATGTAATAACGGGTTTGGTTTTTTACAAAAGGTAAATATATTTTAAATAATCG
>CAZUHR010000562.1:0-1550 GCA_964620335.1 uncultured Desulfobacteraceae bacterium | reverse complement strand
AAACTATGTAAATAAGTTAACACAAAAAATAATTTTGAACAAGTAAAGTGGCAGGGACGGGTAAGACCTTTTTTTAAAACCTTGACTTCAGAGTATAGGCTGTGTTAACTTCACACAATAATGAATGATAACTCATTCATAGAGGTAAAAAGTTAAAAAAATCAATATGTTTACACCTTGAATTAAGGCGCCCCGCAGCAAGACTTCGGCAGGTAGTTCGGCTGAGGCTCCCATCGCGTTTGAGCCTCAGGGTCGAAGACACTCGAAGGCCTCATGTCGAGGCGCTAGGGGAATGCGCTTTGTGTATTTTCAAAGATCATGAAGGAGGTCGGTTTTATGGAGAAAAAGATAAAAAGGGCCGGTGTTATCGGTGCTGGGGTTATGGGAGCCACTATCGCTGCACAGCTGGCCAATGTTGGTGTTGAGACCGTTCTGCTGGATATTGTACTACCTGAGCTGACAGACGATGACAAGAAAAAGGGGCTCACCAAGGAAAGTAAGAAATTCAGGAACAAACTTGCCCAAAACGGGGTGAATATAGCGCTGAAGTCAAAACCGGCATCATTCTATTTGCCTGAAAATGCCAAGCTAATCACAATAGGCAACCTGGAAGACAATTTGGAGTGGTTGAGCGATGTGGATCTGATTATCGAGGTCGTGGTGGAACTGCTTAAGATCAAAAAAAGCGTTTTTGAAAAGATTGAAACTGTTTTAACTCCCGGAACCATCATTACATCAAATACTTCAGGTATCTCCGCCGCTGCCATGTGCGAAGGACGGTCGGAGAAATTTCGAAAGCATTTTGCAATTACCCATTTTTTCAATCCC
Organism: uncultured Desulfobacteraceae bacterium; assembly: GCA_964620335.1. Classification (GTDB taxonomy): domain Bacteria; phylum Desulfobacterota; class DSM-4660; order Desulfatiglandales; family Desulfatiglandaceae; genus JAFDHL01. The sequence goes on along the minus strand of CAZUHR010000562.1, from coordinate 722 downwards.
CCGAGATATATGAAGCTCTTGGAGATTGTACCGGGTCCTGATACGCTTCCAGAGGTTGTTGAACTTCTTGCAGAGACCTGTGAAAAGATTGTGGGCAAAGGGATTGTTTATGCCAAGGATACCCCCAATTTCGTGGCCAACCGGATCGGAACATTCAGTATGCTCCACGGCATCCAAACCATGCTGGATCTGGGATTGACAGTGGAGGCGGTGGACAAGTTGACAGGGCCGGTCATCGGCCACCCCAAGAGCGCGTCTTTCAGGACGGCGGATCTGGTTGGTCTGGATACCCTAGTCCATGTGGCGGATAATGTGTACGAAGGGGCTCCAGACGATGAAAAACGTGAGATGTTCAGGGCGCCCGACTTCATTAAAAAGATGATTGAGAAAAATCTTTTAGGCGAAAAGACAAAACAGGGGTTTTATAAGAAAGCCAAGGACAGTGAAGGGAAAAAGGGCATTTTTTCCTTGGATTACAAGACGCTGGAATATAGTCCACAGGAAAAGGTGAAATTTGCCTCATTGGAGGCGGCCAAAAATGCGCCAGGCGGGGGTGAAAAGATCAAGACCCTTTATTATGCTGATGACTTGGCAGGACAATTTACCTTCCGCACGCTGTCCGAAACCCTGATCTACTCGGCCAACCGGATACCGGAAATCGTCGACGATATCGTGAATATGGATAATGCCATGAAATGGGGCTTTGCGTGGAAAATGGGCCC
>CAZUHR010000561.1:0-1554 GCA_964620335.1 uncultured Desulfobacteraceae bacterium | reverse complement strand
GTGTTATGAAAGAAAAAGGTCCTCAGTTCTTTAAACTGGGCGCGGCTATAGTTAAAAAGGGTCTGCACAAGTTCGATATAAGGCTCCATAGACCACCCGCCATTGTCTATGGCCAATATTACCTTCAGCCGGTCTTTAAGGCTGCGGTCAAAGATGATCTCGATCTCCCCCGCATTTTTCATGGTCTGGTAAATCGTCTCGTCTATGTTGATAACGTCCTTTGGGCCTGCGGGCACCAGGTTCCGCAGTCTTTTTAAGGCTTCCCCTATCTGTGCCTGTGTAAGAGGTCCCTCTTGGGAGTAGTCGCGGTACCTCCTGTCCATGGCCACTTTTATTGCGGATTTGTTTCTGGAAATACCTCCGACTCTCATCCCGCCGGGATGAAAGCCCGAGTGCCCCACAGGAGATGTACCTCCGGTGCCGATCCATTTTCCTCCACCGTGGTGTGCCTCGGTCTGCTCTTTCAGACGGTCAAGGAAATATTGAAGCAGTTCGTCCGGGCTCAATTTATTCAGAGATTCTTCATCAATACCAAGGGCATCGGCAAGGCCCTTGGGATCTTTCAGCCATTCGTCCAGCATGGCCCTGGCAACCTCTGATAATTCAAACTCATCAGGTTCTTTAAGCTCAGCCCCTTCAAAGTGGTGTGCAAATACCTGATCATAAAGATCGAAGTATCTCTCGCTCTTGACCAGGATTGCACGGGCGGCCGTATAGAAATCATCCAAGGAGGTAATCAGGCCCATGCTCAAGGCCTTTTGAAGCCGCAGAAATGAAGTTGGGGATACGGGGATGCCCACTTGTCTTAACAAATAAAAGAAGGTGGTAAACATAATATTTTCGCTTTGCTCTTTACAGCCTCATACGTGAAGCTGAATTCTGGGCAATTGCATAATCAGGGCTTTTTTTGAACAAGACTCCGAGGTAAGGGATATCACCCTTGGCCAGGTCCTTGACTCGGAAATCGGAGTCTGCCTTCAGGGCCCGGATCCAGTTAATAAGCTCTCTGGTAGCAGGCTTCTTCTCAATGCCCCTTAAATCCCTCATGCGGTAAAAGGCCTTGACTGTGTGATCCAGCAGGTCTTTGCTGATTTCGGGAAAATGAACCCTGACAATCGTTCTCATCATGCCGGGCTCTGGAAAAGCAATGTGATGAAAGTTGCAGCGACCTAAAAAAGGATCAGAGAGGTCTTTTTTGGCATTTGAAGTAATAACAATCACAGGCCTGTACTTCGCACTAATGGTCTTATCGATCTCAATTATGTCGAATTCCATCTGGTCAAGTACGTCCAGCATATCATCCTGAAAATCAGTGTCTGCCTTGTCTATTTCATCGATCAACAGAACTACTCGTTCTTCAGATATAAAGGATTGGCCGATTTTGCCCATCTTGATGTAATCTTCGATATTACTAACATCCCTCGTGGAATCACCAAAACGGCTGTCATTCAACCTGGTAAGGGTATCGTACTGGTAGAGGGTTTCGACAAGCTTCATGCTTGATTTGACGTTCAGGACAATGAGCCTCATGTTTAGTGCCTCTGCAATGGCGTG
>CAZUHR010000560.1:0-1560 GCA_964620335.1 uncultured Desulfobacteraceae bacterium | reverse complement strand
CGCGCCCTGGAGCATTCTGGCGAAAATATCCCTTCCCAGGTCATCGGTCCCCATAGCATAGACGCCTAGAGATGGAACCTCATTGGGCAGTAAGGTATCAAGATTGGGTTTGGAGAAAGGCGGCCTCAGCTTTTCCTGGAGCCGTACCTGGGCCGGATCAAAGACAGGATCCTGACCTGACGTGAGAAAAAGTCCGGCCAGCGCGACAAAGAAAAAAAGGACAAAAATTACAAGCCCTATGATGGCAAGCTTGTTCTTCCTGAATAATTGCCAGAACTCCTGCCATCTTGTCCTTTTAGGCTTAAGAAACTCGTCACCGCTGTTTTTATAGTTATTTGTCATTATTTTTTCAACTCTGGTCGCTTTAGCTTACTTACAACCGTATCCTCGGGTCCACCACCAGGTAAAGAAGATCCGAGATAAAGGTCCCGATCAATACCAGCACCGCTGAAATAAAATTGACCGTCAAAATAACCGGGTAATCTCTGGCAAGGATGGCCTCATAGGCCATGCGCCCCATGCCAGGCCATGAGAAAATAGATTCTATAATCACAGAACCGCCGATCAGGCCGGGGAGAATCAGACCGAACATGGTCACGAAGGGCAGCAGGGCATTTCTAAGCGCGTGCTTATAATGCACCTGATCAGGTGGGAGACCCTTGGCTCTTGCCGTCCGAACATAATCCTGGCCCTCCACCTCGAGCATCTGACTGCGAACATACCTGGACAGGACAGCTATCCCTCCTGTAGCCCCGAGTACGGACGGTATCAAAAGATGCCAAACCCGGTCCATAAACAGGCGGATCCAGGAGGAAGCCCCCAGGCCGAAGGTCTCCATGCCGATGACCGGCACGTGAAAACGGGTGACCACGAATATGATCAGTATATATGCAAAAAAGAAACCCGGGATAGATATCAAGAGATAGGCCAAGAATGTAGTGCTGCGATCATATATTCCGCTTCTAAAGATGGCTGAACGGATTCCAACAGGAAAAGAGAGTGTCCAGGTCAGGATGGTTCCCACGATAAAAAGGGGAAGGCTGTTCAAAAAACGCTCCCAGATCTTTTTGAGTACCGACTGGTTATCTTTCCAGGAAACGGTTTTCCCAGTGAAAAGATCCCGATAAAAGTAAAGGTACTGGGTGTAGAGGGGCTCATCTAAATGAAACTCCTGTCGGAATCTTTCCACCATCTCAGGAGTGAACTTGGGGTTCAAGGGGTCCACCTGGCTAGGCTCGCCCGGGGCCAGGTGGATGATCAAAAAGGAAACCACCGAGACGAAAAACAGTGTAATGATCTTTTGTATAATGCTTCGTCCGATAAATGAAAGCATGGTTGATTCCCTCTTAACTACTCAACTTTGTCACCCATCAAGTGCAAAACTCGGCGCCTCCCGCAGTTTTATCCACTTGTTAAAGTAAAAACTATAATTTCCCGTCTTGGTGGGCGTGATTTTTTTATAGACAACGTTTCCCTCTTCATCTTCTTCCTTTATCACAATCCGTTTGTCCAAAACCGCCGTCCACTTGGACACGTACAAAAAGGTGTAAGGCTGTTCCC
>CAZUHR010000559.1:0-1612 GCA_964620335.1 uncultured Desulfobacteraceae bacterium | reverse complement strand
TCCTTCACCTGCTGTTTCAAACGAGATTAAGATTTTGGATAATTCAACCTGAATATTTATCCTGAAATATCAGTTTGTTGAGATATTCCTTTGATATAGTTTCCAGCGAAAAAAACCTTATCGCATCCCAAGAACTATGTAAAGGGATCAATCAAATCGTGTTGATTTTGTCAAAGTACTGTCTGTTTAAGACCAGTTCTGCACTGGTCTTTTACCGGCCCTAAAACTGGCCTTGATTTTTGTCAATTTTTCTACATAATTACGCACAATTATATGAATCTCCTTAACCACTCAATTCAGATACTCCGGAGTCCTGATAATACCATGGATAAACACCTCAAATATTGCCAATCTTGCTCCTGACAGGAGCTAAACAGTTCTGTTGGGAGCTCGTTTTTTCATCTTGACAATGCCAAATTCTTCAAACTTATGCTGGAGCCGAGAGAAATGTGAAAATGGCTACTAGAAAAAATGAGGCATAAACGCATAAAAGCATTGGCGTCCCCAAATCCAAAAAGGTTCAGAATAACCGATCACGCAGATGAAGAGGCCAACAATGAGGGGATTTCTTTAACAGAGGCGCTTGAGACGATTTCCCTAGGTGAAATCATTGAACAATATCCGGACAATAAACCCTATCCAAGTTGCCTCATTTTTAGTAAACTACTACACAGCGGAGATCAAATTCATATGGTTTGGGCAGTGAATCGCGCAACAAATGCCAGTGTGTTGATTACCACATACCACAGGAGATGTGAGTGAGTTCGAACCTGTTGGGAAAACCTATGATTGTTATTTCAGAGCCGGTTTCCCGATTGAAATAAATGACTACAACCTTATCTGGGAGGAACGTTCTGTTATTAGTTTAGCACATATTACAAAAAAACATGGCATCGAATTTTTACATATCGCTAACCAAGCAAATCTTAAGGCTTCTATTGAGGATTTTCCCTTTGATGAGCCTCCAGAAGTGCTGGTTCGAGTTAAGCAGGGAAAAGTTAAGGGCAATGCTGTAACAAAAATTGCAGAAGAGGTATAGGTTAGGCGTTCATATCTAAATCCCGATTTTATGAGGGAAGCCGTAAACGCTTGCTAATAGGGGTATGAAGTGAAATTACTCATGATCTACGCAGATAAATTTGGGTATAAAACGAGCGTAAAGAATCTCGAATCAGCATCTGATATTAATGAGGAGAAGGTAGTTGAAGATGTGCTGGTGGGATTCATACACATCGAGCCGAAGGATGAAGAAAATCTTTCTGCGATTGAAACAAAGCTCGTCAAGAATTTGAAATGGGCGGCCAGGAAGAATGAAACAAACAAAGTCGTTTTGCACTCTTTTGCCCATCTGGCAGAAAGTAAAGCGGATCCGGAGGTCACAAAGCGACTTCTGGATAGTGCCGAATCTCGTCTTAGAAATGCCGGATATGTAACCTACCAAACACCTTTTGGCTATTTCCTCGATCTCGACATCAAGGCACCCGGACATTCATTTACCAGGTTATTCAAAGAAATTTAACGGGGTGCTCATGTACAAACTGGCGGCAAAGGCAATTAGAAAGGTGTCTTCCATGGGTCGTATGATGGTTTGGGTATTAATGCTTTTTGGTGG
>CAZUHR010000558.1:0-1618 GCA_964620335.1 uncultured Desulfobacteraceae bacterium | reverse complement strand
ATCCATAATTTGCTGCGGAGTTATTCCTTCGAGTTTGGCGATTTTCAAAGTGACTGCCATGCCGAAGAAAAATCCGGCAGCCATAAAGAGGCCGTATGTATGAATGGTCAAAGGACCAATTGAAAACAGATCAGGAAACATGAAATAAACTCTAAAGCCCCGCTCTTAGGGTTGGGTCATGTTAGCTGGTATTGCCTGCCAAAAGGCTCGGTATGGCACTCTTCTCCAGTCCGCATCTGCTCCTACGGTGCAAGCGGCCCTCCCTGCGGTCTGCTGGAACGGGAGGAAGTGGATTCCATTGGTCCATTGCCGTGCGGACCACTACTCGGGCCGCGGCACAGGACAGAGGGATTTTTATCCGAAAGATGCGTCCTTTCTAAGAGTCCCATACCTTCGCCCTCATAAGTATGCAGTCGTGGAAGACCCCTATGGGGTGCCCCCGCCCTTTGGCCGCGGATTCTTTACTGGTTGACTTCTTAACGGATCAATTGTTTGTGAGGTTGGTAATTACTTAACCATTTGATTTTCTTTTTTACTTTTGAATACAAGGATTATGGCCACCAAGAATGTACCCACCGTGATGGCTGAATCGGCTATGTTAAACGTATGCCAGTGGTAGGATCCCACGAAGAAGTCAAGAAAATCGACAACTTCTCGCAACCTGAGCCGGTCTATGAGGTTTCCCAGCGCACCTCCCAAGATAAGAGAAAGCCCCAGGGTCAGGAATCGATCATTTCTTTTCAGCCTTGATAGCCAGATTATTATTATGGCAACAGCTGTAATGCTTGCGATTACCAGGAAGTAAAACGCAAAGTCGAAACCGGGTCGGTTCATCAAGCCGAAGGCCATTCCCCGGTTTCGTATATGGACAAGATTAAAAAAACCGGTGATCACAGGCAGGGACTCGTGCAGTCCGAGACTTTTCACAACGGCCAGCTTCGATATCTGATCCAGGCAGATAATTGCGAGAGCGGGCCAAGTAATTAAGTGGTAATTTCGGCCAGTACTTTGACGCATCGTTTACAGATCGTGGGATGGTTGTTATCATGCCCTACCGAAGGGTCGTGTACCCAACAGCGTTCACACTTGGGATCTGATGAAGTGGTGACCATAACCCTGAGACCGGGCATGCTCTCGCTTTCAAAGCCACCCTCAACCCGGTCTATTTCCACCATGTTCACCGAAGATACAATAAAAATAGACCTGAGTTGATCCCGATAGGGAAGTAGTTTTTCCATAAGCTGGGGGTTAAGACCCAAAGTGACGGATGCATCCAGGGGGTGCCCAATATTTTTTTCTTTCCTGGAAAGCTCCAACATCTTTGTTACCTCTTTTCGGAGGGCAATTATATATTCCCAGCGGCTTGCCAGCTCGGGATCCTCATATGTATCATTTACAGGGCGGAACAGATCCGCATGTACGCTCAAGGGTCGGCTTTCCCCCTGCATGTATTGCCAGATCTCATCGGCAGTAAATGATAAAACGGGCGCCATCAGCCTGACCAGAACTTCTAAGATCTCGTTCATGGCGGTTTGCGCCGAACGCCGGGACACGGAATCTTTAGGTGATGTATAAAGCCGATCCTTTATAATATCAAGATAAAAGGAAGAGAGATCCA
>CAZUHR010000557.1:0-1624 GCA_964620335.1 uncultured Desulfobacteraceae bacterium | reverse complement strand
GCATTGAGGATCCGGAAAATTTTGATGTCGGCCAAGAGATAAAATCAGATATTTTTCAGGTCGGGGATGTTGTTAATGTGAGTGGTACAAGCAAGGGTAGGGGTTTTTCTGGAGTCCTCAAGAGATGGGGTTTTTCAGGCGGCAAGAAGACCCATGGGTCTCGTTCGCATAGAATTCCTGGTTCCATTGGATGCAGTGCAACGCCCGGGAAAATTCAGAAAGGGAAAAAGCTTCCTGGTAGGATGGGTTTCAAGCGTATCACAATTAAGAACCTTAAAGTTGTCGATATTCGGCCTGAAGCCGATGTTGTTCTGGTTAAGGGAGCTGTTCCAGGAAGTCGCAGCGGACTTATCGAGATTTGCAAAGTCTGAAAATTTGCACCAAGGGAATTCCTTATTCAGATATTCATTAAGGTTTCGTAAATTTTGAGGCACAAAATGACTGCCGTTGATGTTTTTAATCTTGAAAAAGAGAGAGTTTCTGAAGTCGAGTTAAGAGACGAAATCTTTGATGTTCCAATAAAAGAGCATGTGGTTCATCAGGTTATTGTTGGCCAGCTTTGCAATTACCGGTCTGGAACTGCGGCTTCGAAAAGCCGTTCAGAAGTTAGGGGTTCGGGGTCAAAGCTCTGGCGGCAGAAAGGGACCGGCCGTGCAAGGGTAGGTTCTGCTTCTTCTCCTACAAGGAGGGGCGGTGGAGTCGCTTTTGGCCCAACACCACGTAATTATGCCCAAAGGGTCCCAAGGAAAGTTAGGAAAGCAGCGGTACGTATGGCATTAACTGACAAAGTTCAAGCAGATCAGCTCATCGTTGTCGATAATTTTGGTTTGCCGGAGATTAAAACAAAGGACTTTTTGGCAATAATGAAGGATTTTGATGTGCATAAGGCGTTGATTGTAACTCATAAAAAAATGGAAAACCTGGAAAAGTCATCTCGTAATGTACCATGGGTGAAGGTGGTTCGATATCAAGGGCTGAATGCTTATGATATTTTGAAATATGATTACCTTTTTCTTGAGCAATCTGCCATAGGAGAGATAGAGGAGGCATTGATTTCGTAGTGGACATCTATCAAGTTATCAAAGAGCCACACATCACAGAGAAAGCAAATTTTCAGAAAGAAGGGTTTAATCAAATATCCTTCAAGGTACACAAACAGGCTAACAAGATAGAAATCAAGGAGGCCGTAGAGACCCTTCTGAAGGCAAAAGTTTTAGAGGTCAGGACTATTAATATGCGGGGAAAGAGCCGAAGAATGGGAAGGAACGCCGGCAAGAAACCTGATTGGAAAAAGGCGATCGTAAGGCTGGCTCCGGGCGAAAGAATTGAAATCTTTGAGGGAATGTAGGAAATAAAATCGCTTTGCGATTTTATGAAACGCGGCTTCGCCGCTTTAGATATGAAGGAAGAATAAACATATAGATTGCTGAATTAGAAAGCGGATCGAATTATGGGTATTAAGACGAATAAGCCGACCTCACCGGGAAGGAGATTCCAGAGCTCCTCCACTTTTGAGGAGATAACTCGCAAAATGCCGGAGAGAATTCTCCTGAAGGCGCTAAAAAAGAGGGGCGGTAGGAATTCGATGGGACGGATCACGGTCCGGCATCGAGGCGGTGGGCAC
>CAZUHR010000556.1:0-1636 GCA_964620335.1 uncultured Desulfobacteraceae bacterium | reverse complement strand
CCTTCCCGCCAGGGATATGGCGGGACGTTCTAACCAGAACTGAACTACGTCCCCGGAAAAACTTCGTTTTCACTCTTGGCTATTGGCCGGTGGCCATTAGCTGGTTTTATCTTTAGCTACAAGCCACAAGCCAACGACAGTCGTAAACGGCGAAGCCGTTTCTATGGTGGGCGGAACAGGATTTGAACCTGCGACCCTCGGCTTGTAAGGCCGATGCTCTCCCACTGAGCTACCCGCCCGATGTAAAGGGCGACTTACCTACCAGCTTTGGACTCCTTTGTCAAGATATTCCAGATTGCTTAGTGAGCCGTTACTAAACCGTTTGTAGATTCATTTTCCGCCTTTGAAATGTCTTCAATGCGAAAGGGCGTGCATTCCTCTTTTGGTGCAAAGATTTCAGTTCCCACCTCGGTGACTAGGGATTCCGTGAGGACTTCGTCCATATGTTTGACCAGGATCAATTCCACCTTTTTAAGAATCTTTTTGGGTATTTCCTCTATATCTTTTTTGTTCTCAAAGGGAATGAGTACCTTTCTCACACCTCCTCGGTGTGCTGCAAGTATCTTTTCTTTCAGCCCCCCGATAGGCAGGACCCTTCCCCTCAAAGTTATCTCACCGGTCATGGCGATATCCCTGTTAACCGGGATTCTTATAAGGGCAGAGACAATAGAAGTGGCAAGCGTTATACCGGCGGAAGGTCCGTCCTTGGGAATAGCACCCTCGGGGACATGGATGTGGATGTCGGCCTTTTCATAGAAGTTATCGGGGAGTCTCAACTGTCGCGCCCTTGATCGGACATAACTCAGAGCTGCCTGTGCCGACTCCTGCATTACCTCTCCGAGCTTTCCCGTGAGGACCAGGTTTCCCTTACCCGGCATAATGGTTGTTTCTGTTTGAAGGAGTTCGCCGCCTACGTCGGTCCATGCCAGTCCTGTAGCAACTCCTATAGTGTCCTTTTCTTCTGTGCGTCCATACCGGTATTTGTGCACCCCAAGGTATTTATGGGTGGAGTGAGCCTTGATAGATATTTTTGTATCCTTTCCCTGTATTACCACTTCCTTTGCGACTTTACGGCAGATTGTGGAAATCTCGCGTTCCAGGTTTCTAACGCCCGCCTCTTTTGTATAGTGCCTTATGATCGTGAGGATGCTCTTGTCAGTAAAAGAGATGTTTTCAAGCTTGAGACCGTTTGTTGCGACCTGTTTCTTGATAAGGAACTGCTTCGCAATGTTCATCTTTTCCAGTTCTGTGTACCCGGGCAATCTTATAATTTCCATCCTGTCCTGGAGGGGCAGGGGGATATTGTGGAGATTATTGGCCGTGGTAATGAACAGTATATCTGAGAGATCGTAGTCAAGGTCCAGATAATGGTCGTTAAAGGCGAAATTTTGCTCTGGATCCAAGACTTCAAGCAAGGCTGCAGAAGGATCTCCACGGAAATCAGTACTCATTTTATCAACTTCATCAAGGCAAAAAACCGGATTATTCGATTTTGCCTTTTTCAGGAACTGAAGGATCTTACCGGGGAGAGCGCCTATATAGGTCCTTCTGTGGCCTCTTATTTCGGCCTCATCCCTTACCCCCCCTAAGGAAAGACGGACAAAATTTCGACCCGTGGCCCTTGCCACCGATTTGG
>CAZUHR010000555.1:0-1645 GCA_964620335.1 uncultured Desulfobacteraceae bacterium | reverse complement strand
ATCTCTCCGAGTATGATCTTTATCGTTAAAAACGGTGAGTGCTGACTTTTGTCTTTTAATTTCATATCCTTAGTTTTTTTAATATCTATTTTTCAATATTCAATCTTTATAGAATAAGGAAAACAGACTTATCCTGTCAAGCCGATTTACTGTGGGATAAAGCCCCACCCTTAGAGACTGTGTAACAATCCCTCCCGGTCATTGCGAGCGACCAAAGGGAGCGCGGCAAGCCCGTTAATTTCGACTCCTGTGGCAGAGGTCTGAATGCGATTTTTGAAAATAGACCCCATGCCCCATCTACACCATGTATCTGGACTTATAATGTATTATACCGGGCAATAAAGCACCGCCTTTTGCATAGTGCTTCTTTATTCATTGCAAACCGAATTGAGCGCTGGTTTCATTAAGCTAAGATTTAGCATATTCGGTTTTTGTGTTGACAAGTAAAATCAAAAAGCTATTTTAAAACCTTACAAACTGCATGGAGGCAGAAAAGTGGCCATCTCGCTAAAAATTCAGGAGTCCATAAAAAACGCTTCATGGATCAGGAAAATATTTGAGGAAGGCAATGAAAGAAAGGCCGAATACGGGGCAGAGAATGTTCTCGACTTCAGCCTGGGAAACCCAAACCTGGAACCTCCACCCAAGTTTAAACAGGTTCTCAAGGAATTGATCAGTGACCCTGCGCCGGGGCAACACGCATATATGTTGAATGCCGGTATCGTCAAGACCAGGCAGGCAGTTGCTGATTTCCTCAATGAATTCGGCGGGCCAAGGTTTACGTCGGATGAGATTATCATGACTGTAGGGGCAGGGGGTGGACTGAATGTGGTCTTCAAGACCATTCTGAACCCTGGGGAGGAGGTAATTATTCCGAAACCCTATTTTGTGGAATATGATAATTATCTCGACAATCACCAGGGACGCTCCAGGCTCGTTGGTTCAAGACCGGATTTTTCGCTCGATCTTGATGCCATTTCGGATGCTGTAAGCGAAAAAACAAAGGCCGTTCTCATTAATTCTCCGAATAATCCCACAGGCATTGTTTACAGCGAAGGGGAGTTGAAGGAACTGGTCGGGGTGCTTTCCCATTACAGTGAAAAACTGGGGTGGCCCATATACCTGATCTCTGATGAACCTTATCGGAAGATTGCATATGACGGCGTCACTATTCCAAGTATTTTTGATCTATATAATGAGAGCTTTGTCGTAACTTCGTTTTCCAAGGATCTCTCGATTCCGGGGGAGAGGATCGGCTACGTGGCTGCGCACCCTGATATATCAGACAAAAAGACGATTATGATTGGCCTGTCCCTTTGTAATAGGACCCTTGGATATACAAATGCCCCTGCTTTCATGCAGAGGGCCATTTATTACCTCCTGAAAGACAGCGTAGACATCTCAATCTATCAGAAAAAGAGGGATATGCTTTGTGACGGGCTTGCTTCTTTAGGGTATGATTTCATAAAGCCGAAAGGGGCCTTCTACCTATTTCCAAGGACCCCCATTGAAGATGATTTTGTTTTTGTGAGGGCATTGCAGGAAGAAAATATACTTACGGTTCCGGGGAGCGGGTTTGGAGGTCCGGGACATATTAGAATCGCCTATTGTGTATCTGATGAGACAATTGAAAAGGCAATGCCCG
>CAZUHR010000554.1:0-1664 GCA_964620335.1 uncultured Desulfobacteraceae bacterium | reverse complement strand
CGGGTCCCCGGTTTCGGATGCCTTGTATCTGGAGATTTTCCATCAGCCTCCAACATAACCGGTTCTCCGACAGGCTCTCAGTAAAAAATTGAGTGTGCCTTTTTACGACTCCTTCCTTTTTCCATTGCCATGATTTTTTTATATGACAACAGGTTTTTTTGTCAATGGCTTGTCGTTCGAGACTCCTTATTGAGTCTTATAAATCTTGACAGACAAAGCATACCTGAGCTTTTTCCTGTGCGTAAAACAAAGATTAAAGTTCATCAAATTGGCGAATAGAAATGTGTTATCAGAAAAGGCCCAGCCTATAATGAACTGGGCCTTCGCGAAAAAAGCAGATTGCCGGTTATTTGGAAAGATCAGGTTGGTAGATCAGTTTTGTATCAATATGATAGGTCCAGGGAAGGCCTTCATTACGCCATCCGCCCAGCTTGCGCTGCCCGCAGTAAGCGCTTTGCTTGTATTTTACCTTGTCACCTTCAAAACCTCCCAGCATGTTGAAGACCTTTTCCGCAGGAAAACCTGCCTTGACCGCCTCCGCACAAGATGAACAACTCCTCTTTCCACTTCGACACATAAATATCAGTGTGTCCGTTTTTGGGTCGAAGCGGGCCAGAAGATCCTTTCCGAAATTAGGATTGGTTGATGTTCCATATTCTTTTTTATCGAAGTTTCCTGCCCAGAATTTGAGCGGGATATTGTAGGCCCCAACAGGATGGCCAATGAGTTGATATTCCGCGCGGGTACGGCAGTCAACTATAAAGGTATGAGCCGAGTCTTTTAACACCATTTCATGAACCTGCGAGGGCGTCAGATCTTGGCCGGCGTGCTCTTTTTTTACCTTATAATCATATCCGGCCGCCAGGGCGAGCCCACTAAAAACGAAAACCAACGCTATAGAAAGTATCAATATCTTTTTCGCATGTTTCATCTTAATTCTCCTAAAATTGGGGTTCAATCAAAAAAACAGGCCAAGATTTCAAAACAGCAGTTAGTCCCTCACCTCCTTTTCCATCTTTGTTTTTGATTTATGGGGAAACATGCTGTTTCCATGCCGGGCTTTTTTTACAGAATATAAATGAAATTTGCAAGCCTTTACTACCTGGTTTTTGCATAAACAATCTTGACGGACTCGTAAAAAGTCCGTCAACAGGCCGAGGGCGGGTAAGCCCCGGCCTGGGGTGAGGGTGGAACCATTTGAATTTACTTCAAATGGCGGGGGAGGGGTAGCCCTCTCCCGCCGAGTAAAAAGGCGCAACACGACTTTTTACGAGGTTATCAATCTTGAATGGAATAAAAAAATTTCATGTACTTAGGTAGGCTTTAAGCAGACTATGAGAATCACGTATTGGGTGCCAATGGAATGAAGGCCAAATATTAAAGCTCCCCGCAGCCTCCGGAGCAGAGGATCTAAGCCCCGACAGACAAGGTGCAGGGAATTGATGTGGCTATGTATTTTCAAGATTGTTTACCCTTTGGGAGCGCCGATTTTACCAAATCTACTGCGTTATCAACTGCTTGCGGTAAAGTACTACAGCTGCGCACTTGATGCCTTGTATCCTCGGCAAACTCGACGCTTGCAAAATCCAGGTAAAACATATTTATAATTAGGACAAGATTTGCTGGATCTCCTTCTGGACATATTTTATCTGATCTACGTCATC
>CAZUHR010000553.1:0-1685 GCA_964620335.1 uncultured Desulfobacteraceae bacterium | reverse complement strand
CCGGTTACTCTCAGATCGGTGTCCCCCACAATATAGAAATGCTGGGCATAGACCTAAAGCAAATAGAGGCCATTGTGTTAAGTCATGGTCATATGGATCATAATGGCTCTCTTTATCAGGTCCTCAATATGATTTCAAGACCCATCCCCTTGGTGGTGCACCCGGAGGCCTTTATCTCACCAAGATATTTCGGACTTGCTGACGGCCGAAAGCTTAAATTCCCGCAAACCCTTGTAAGGGCAGCACTGGAAAAACAAAATGTTGATATTATCGAGAGTGCTGCACCGACCCTTCTGGCAGGTGATATGATAGCTGTAACCGGCGGTGTGGACCGTGTCACGTCGTTTGAAAAGGGCCTTCCCAATGCCACGCTGGAGAGGGACGGAAAAATGGAGGACGATCCCATCGCCGATGACCAGGCATTAGTGGTGAACCTCAAAGGAAAGGGATTAGTAGTTATTTCCGGTTGCGCCCACGCGGGCATTATCAACACGGTTATTGCTGCCACAAAGATAGTCGGCGTAGAAAAGGTCCATGCCATCTTGGGCGGGTTTCATCTCTCAGGGCCGTTTTTTGAAAAGATTATTGAAGAAACAATAGCGGAATTGAAAAAGATAAAGCCACAGGTTCTTGTTCCCATGCACTGTACGGGATGGAAGGCCATTCAAAGGTTCTCTGAAGAATTCCCCGCTTCCTTTATACTCAACAGCGTGGGATCCAAATTCACGCTATCCTGAAGGGGCATCTGTCGTCAGGTAACACCACATTTGAACGAAAAACGCTTAATTGCTAAGTTATCGGCATTCGGAAGTCAGGGAAGGGCTCATAGGACGTCGGCCTTAATACAGTAGATATTTCCATCCGGGCAAGAGGTTTATTGTTTTATTCCCTTTATTTAGTACCTCTTCTTCGTCCCGGGTAACTATTGTTGCCTGGCCAATGTTAAGTTCTTCCATGGCCTGAACAAGTGACGAAACTTCCCGCTTCCTGGTTGCCTGATCAGTTAGCGAAAGACAGACTTGAACAAGGTGCCTGTCTTTTTTATTGTCCAGCCATAAAAAATCAACTTCCTGTCCCTTTGCCGTCCTGTAGTAGTAAATTTCTTCCGTGAGCTGCCTGATGTGAATAAATGCCATGTTTTCCAGTAAATGACCTCTTTTCTCCATTATGTTGGGCGCAATGGAAGTTACCATAGAATGGTCAATACAATAGATCTTTTTTGCATTTACATTCTGTTTTGAAATCGATGGGCTGAAGATCTTGACAGAAAAAAGAAAATATACATCCTCAAACCAGTTGATACATGAAGAGACAAAGCCTTTACTCACCTTATGTCCCAGTGTCCTGAGGTGCTCGGTTATGCGGTTGATCGAATAAAGAGAGCCTGCAGAACATATTAACCTGTAACCTGCCTGAATCACCGCCTGTGGATGTATTGCATTGAATCGCTCTATGATATCCCTGTTCAAGATTGTTTTGTAATATTCCTGGTGGGTCATTATGCGAATCTTGCTAGACACATCTCGCACTTCGGGAAAGCCTCCCTTCAGAAAATAATCGTCAAAACATTTCTTGAGCAGAAGCCTGTTCTTTGAAGTTAGCTTTTCATAATCGATGTCATTATACTCAACGAATTCTTTGAAAGAAAAGGGGAACAATTCCCATACAAGAGATCGCCCTCGCAT
>CAZUHR010000552.1:0-1717 GCA_964620335.1 uncultured Desulfobacteraceae bacterium | reverse complement strand
CTTCGGTGGTTCCACCGTTCAACAATTGGCATACAGCGGCGCAGATATCAAAGGAATCGTCAGCTTTCACGGTTCTCTGATACCTCCTACGGCTTCAGCGGCCAGTCAGACAAAGGCAAAAATCCTGATATGCCACGGAGCGGCCGATCCTTTTGTCAAGCCGGAGTTGCTCCACAAATACATTACGGCCATGAATGCGTCAAACATAGACTGGCAGATGGTCATTTTCGGCCATGCAAAGCACGGCTTCACCAATCCCGGGGCCGACAAATACGGCATGCCGCAATTGAGCTACAATCGCCAAGCCGATCTTCGCTCATGGACCTACATGAGGCTGTTTTTCGATAAAATTTTTTCCAAGTGAAAAAGTATACTTGTTCCGTAAAGTGGGACGGGGTCGACACGGAAGCGGGACGCTCTTTTAAAATTTATTTGAGATAATATTGCTACAATACACAGTAGCTTAAGGGAGTCTCAACATCCAATTCTAGAAAGCCAACAAACAGTTTCAGCAGATAAAGACTGCTGAACTGCATTTTGTTGGCAGGCGAAGGAGAAAATATGCATCGTGTTATGATCCACCTGGCATCTTACGAAAGTTGCCGAGAAGCAGTTGCTCGGGCCTTTGAGCTTTTTCCCCAAGAGATTGCCGGGAAAAAAGTTGTAATAAAGCCCAATGTGCTCCGGTCGTCCACAGCGGAAGAACACATTGTGACCCACCCTTCTTTATTGCGGGCTGTGGTTGAAAAAGTCGAGGAGATGTCTCCGGCTGCCATTGTAGTCGGCGATAATCCTGGTCTGTTTAGCTATGGCGACAATGAAAACAGCTTTGAAAGAACCGGATTGATGGATGCGGCGAAGGGCTATTACAGAAATCTTGGCAACCTAACACAAAACCTTGCCTTTAATCCTGATTTCATGCCCGAGGTAGGGGTCTCCAAAGAAATCTTAGACGCTGATATCCTTATCAGCCTGCCAAAATTTAAAACCCATGGCCTTACCGTAATGACCGGGGCTATTAAAAATAGCTATGGGATCCTGCCTGGTGCACAAAAAGCGAGACTGCATCAAATTGCCGGCACGCCAGAGCGTTTTCATGATGTTATTGTAGAGGTTTTTCGCCTGAGAGTTCCGGATCTTTTTATCATGGATGCAGTTATAGGCATGGAGGGAAATGGCCCGGCCTCGCCTGAGCTGAGAGAGATAGGCCTGGTTCTGGCTGCTGATAATGCCGTGGCCCTTGATGGGGTCGTTGCGAGAATGATGGGACTAGATCCTGGCCGTCTACGTTTTCTTCAAAAAGCAAAGATCATGGGGCTTGGGGATTTTAATTCTCAATTGATTAATATAGATGGGGAAATGCGAATTTTACTTAATTTTAAACTTCCACCCCTAGGTGGTGAGGCCATTTTGGGCAATCCCGCTATACAGGAATTGATGCAAAGCAAGACTCAGGTCAGGCCCCAGGCCGATCCGGAACTGTGCACGGCGTGTGGGACCTGTATAGAACATTGTCCAGTATCAGCCCTCACAATGAAAGAAGACCTTCCTGTGGCTGATGCGGACATCTGTATTACTTGTTTTTGCTGTCAGGAGATCTGTCCTGAAAAGGCGATAGCTTTGAATTGAGTTCAATAACCACAACAAGAGGTCGCACGGGGCAGGGGGACATCCTATAATGCTCCTGTCAAGAAAAAAATGTGCGGTGATAAATCGT
>CAZUHR010000551.1:0-1723 GCA_964620335.1 uncultured Desulfobacteraceae bacterium | reverse complement strand
CTTCTCCCGATAAAACCATTGAACGGAGTTGTTTTCCCGCCACACTGAAAAGGAGAATCTCACATTCGGGAAAGGCTTTACGAAATTGACCAAGGTACGCTGGGAAAACGTGCAGTAACATGGCTTCGAAGGATGCAAGCCTGACTTTACCCCTTAATACTCCTGATTTTTCCTGAAACTCATCCACAACATTTTCTAGCCTTTCAATAATGGGGGCGATAAGAGAAAATAGATCCTCTCCTTCAGGGGTCAATACAGTTCTCTTGTTGGATCTTTCAAAAAGTTTTTTTCCCAAACGGGACTCCAGGTCCTTAATCTGATGACTGACAGCTCCTTCAGTCACAAACAGGCTAAGTGAGGCTTTCCTGAAGCTTTTATTGACTGCTACGTAATAAAAGGTCTTTAGCTTGGAATAGGGTATTTCAGGTTGCATTCCAAAACCTCTTTAAATTGACAAAGTATATAGGGAAATATGGCAACGTTATTTATCGGCCCTTTTATTCAGACTTTCTTTCCCGGGTTCGTGCTCTAACTTCTTCCTGATAATCCGCACCTTGAAGCAACTCCTCAAAGAAGGCCAGTTCCAGCCTTAATCCGTCTTCAAGGGACATGTTCCTGCCCCGAATCATGGACTCTTTGGCCCTCTGAACGGCATGGAACCGGTTTTCACAGATTTTTTCTGCCCACGCCTTAGCCGTTGGCAAAAGCTCAGCTAAGGGAACTACCTTGTTGACCAGCCCGATCCGGTAAGCTTCCTCAGCGCTCACAGGGGTGCCTAACAAAATCATCTCCGCCGCCTTGCCCGGAGAAATGATACGGGGCAACCTTTGGGTCCCGCCCAGACCCGGCATCAGGCCGCTCCCCACCTCGGGAAATTGCATGTATGCGTTCTCGGAAGCAATCCGGATATCACAGGCCAGTGCAATCTCAAGACCGCCTCCCCTGGCAGGACCGTTGACGGCAGCGATAAGTGGCTTCCAAATATCGAGGCCTCTCGTAATCATGGGAGGTTCCCGGTATGACCCTGCTGCCCACGGCTCCAGCATCGTGTAATGGTCGGCACCGGTTGAGAAAAACTCGCCTGTGCCTGTGATGATAGCAACCCGGGCCTCTGGATCGTCTCGAAAATCCATCAGGGCAGAACCTAACGCCTGGTAGGATTCAGCGTCTAAGCGATTTGGAGTACTAGTGAGCTTGAGTGTCATCGTTACAATTTTACCGTCCTTTTCGTAGATCACAGCCATAATGACCTCCTTTTCGTTTTATCTTTCCTATTCTTTATTTTGGTAAAAACACTCCACCCTAAGGGTGGAGCTCTTTGTATTTAGCACCCCATAGAGGTGTTCCACTACTGCACCGTTATGTAAAGCGAAGGTATGGGACTCTTCGAAAGGACGCATCTTTCGGATAAAAACCCCCCTGGCCTTTGCTGCGGCCCGAGTCGTGGTCTGCACAGCCACAGCACAATTGTATCCCAATTTTTCGGTTCCAGCAGACCTCAGCGAGGGCCGCTTGCAGCGTAGGAGTAGATGCGGACTGGAGAAGAGTGCCATACCGATCTGTTTGAGTGGCATAGCCAATCAACACAACCCAACTTTAAGAGTGGGGCTTTGTTCGCCGGTAAAGAGTGAAATCCATGAACCCCTCCGCTTACGGTGAGGTTATCAAGATTAATATTGAACCCCTGGGCTTGCCATGGGGTTCAATATCCTTATTTGTGGTA
>CAZUHR010000550.1:0-1727 GCA_964620335.1 uncultured Desulfobacteraceae bacterium | reverse complement strand
GCTACACGCGCACCCCGAAACTGGACAATCTGACCATCGAGGATATCCGCAAGGAATTTTCCAAATATAGCCCTTTGCCCCTTGGCAACAAGCGGGCAGAGGAGATCCGGTATGAGGGGCGGCATCTCTTTACCAATGAGATCGTGGAGAAGATGAATATCCGACTGCCGCTCCTGGAAAGCGGAATCGGCGCGGTTTCTTATTACCGTGAAGAGCTTGAACACATTGCAGGGCTTCGCGGCACCCACAAGGTCCTGGCCCCTCTTCTTGAGACATTCATAACGGAGATACTCTTTGAGGAGAGGGTCACACTTTTCGATCCACGCCTTTTAAGCCGGCTTGCGGACAGCGATGTGAGAGAACATATCAGGGCCACCTTTGTGCCATTGATCCTGTCCCGGACGACCGTCAAGGAAGAGCGTAAGCCATTAGGCGAAGGCGTATCTGTCTCCGGATGGAAACCTTTTCAGGTCACGCATTCAGAGAACCATCCGGCCATTTCCGCAGAACATACCCTATTCAACCTTGTACCCTGCAACCGGGAATTTGAGGTGGCCATGAGCCAGTTCCTGGATCACGCCCCGGATGTGAAAGCATTTTGCAAGAACGCCGGACCGCAGGCCCTTCGTATCGATTACCTCTCACAGAAGGGAAGGCTTGCCCTGTACACGCCGGATTTCATGGCCCGACTAAACCGGAAGGAATATGTCCTGATCGAGACAAAGGGACGTGAAGACAGGGATGTTTCCCTAAAGGCACGGGCTGCAGTGGCCTGGTGCGAAGCGGCATCAAAAGAAGAGAAGAAGTGGACCTACATCTATGTGCCACAAACAGTCTTTGAAGATCTCAGTGACAACAAGCTTAAGACCTTAATGCGAATGTGCAAGCCATCCCTGCAGCAGTTGTTAGATGAGACAATGAGCCCGCAATTGAGTCTGCCCTTTGGGGAACCTGAACCGGAGGGAGAGACCCAAATTTCGGCGTTCCTTTCCATAAACAGCTTTAAGGAATTGCCTTCCCGCTATCAGAAGGCCGTAGAGCAGGCAGTGGCTTTATACTATTTTTTGAAAAATAAGGATGATGTATCCTTCGCCCCTGTATTTACACCTCTTCTTGGGCCGTTGGATGAGGCTGCCAGGGGTATGATCCTGCGGGAAGTGAAGGATGATGTTCCGGCAGACCGCTCCGAACAGTATGCCTTTTTCCGTCCTGATCTGACTGAATTGCCAACGGGTGAGGCAAATTTCCATAAGCGGCAGGCCACCAACTTAGAAAGGACCTTAGTAGATCAGAACGGGTTGATGCCCATAGGTCTTTTGCGCTGGTGTCTTGATTATGTGCGTACTACCCGGAGGAAAATCGGAGGCATCTTTGCGGTTGTGCACACGCGCTTCGCCGATGTATCGCAGACCGATTTGTACTCCGTGATAGATACCATCTACAGCTTCCGAAACGAATATGTGGCCCATCAGGATCGGGAACTGAGTGATCCCAAACTCGCTAAAGAGGCACTTCAACAATGGGCAAAAGGGCTTCATCGAATATGGAGTTGTCGTTGAGTCCATATTCTCGGTAGGAGGGAAGCACTGGGAAGCATTAAAAAAGGGCTGCGAAACTGATGAGGAAAAGGCCAAGCATGCTGCGGCCAAGCGCTGGATTTCTGCTGTGAATAACTGGGGGGATATTGGTTAGTGGTGTTTTCACGTATGCAGAGATCCGCAGTTGCT
>CAZUHR010000549.1:0-1733 GCA_964620335.1 uncultured Desulfobacteraceae bacterium | reverse complement strand
CCGGGTCGGTAGTAAGGCTCAAAATTCCCAAAACCGGTGTTACACATTTTAATGACCTTATAAAGGGTTCTATCCGTTTCGATAATGAAGAGCTGGATGATCTTATCCTAAGGCGATCAGATGGCAGCCCCACCTACCACTTGGCCGTTGTCGCCGATGATATAAGCCTCGATGTAAACTACGTCATAAGAGGAGACGATCACGTAAACAACACGCCTCGCCAGATTTTGATCTACAATGCACTAAACGAACCTTTACCCCGATACGCTCATGTCCCAATGATCCTTGGACCGGACAAAACGAGGCTGAGCAAGCGGCACGGCTCCATGTCGGTCCTGGCCTACAGGGATATGGGGTACCTACCCCATGCCCTGCTCAATTCACTTGCCCGGCTGGGGTGGTCCTATGGAGACCAGGAAAAATTTACAAGGGAAGAACTCATCGAAAAATTCTCCCTCACAAATGTGGGCAAATCTGCAGGCGTATTTAATTCAGAAAAAATGTTGGATCTCAATGCACACTATATCCGTGAATCATCCGACGATTTTTTAGCGAAAAAGCTGATCCCCTTCCTTGAGCAAATGGGATTCAAAGACCTGGATGAAAAAAATATATTAAAGGCTGTAACGACACTCAAAGCAAGGAGCAAAACCCTTGTGGACATGGCTGAAGCGGCTTGCTTCTACTTTCAGAAGGAGGTCACATATGAAAAAAAGGGCGAAAACAACTTCTTGAAGCCGGATGTCCTTGTATTGTTTGAAAAACTCAGAAACCGTCTCGAAAAGACACCCGAATTTGATCAAGAAAACCTGGAAAAGATCTTTGTCGGTTTCCTCGAAGAAAATGAAATCAAACTGAAAAAAATTGCTCAGCCGCTGAGGGTTTCGCTAACTGGCAAAACCGCGAGCCCAGGCATATTCGAAGTTATGGAAGTGCTAGGAAAAGAGAAGGTATTGAAAAGGATTGATAAGGCTATTGCTCATATCCGGGCAAAGGTGTGATGAAAAAATCAATCTATGTACACCGGTTCCCTCAACAGCAGTTCGATGGCTTCTTCTGCCACCGAGGAAAGTTGAGGATGAGTTTCCCTCAGGTTTATGACCTGTCTCAGATGATCCCCAGACCTCGTGATAAGGGAGGCTATGTCCCCTTCGTCAATCTGTACAAACTCAAGCAACCTTTCCCATGAAACCCCCCTTGCCCACATATAAACTGCCGCGGCAGGCCAAAACAGAATCGGAGGGCTTTCAAATCCCCGCTTTGCTTTCAAGACCCTGATCTGTTTGATACAATCAACGAGTTTTTCGAATACATGCTCCATGTCGGTTACATGCATTCCCTCCTTAGCTCTTAGCTCCACTTCCTGCCCCTTGTCCCACACAAAAGACGCCAGACCGCCGGCTAGGACCTCCGGAGACACATTGTTTAGAATGCCTTTTCTGATGGCCTCGGCAATTAACAGGGGTTGATCCAGTCTCAGTTTTGATGCCCAGTAACCATCTGGTGTCAGCCGTTCAGCCTCATCTACGAACCCGGTCTCCTTCAAAAATCTGACATGCCTCATAAAACCGGTCCACAGACCGCCGCCCGTATAGTCACGCCCGCTTCCGTGTGATACACCTGCATCGCTTTCCTGGAAAGCAGCAAAAGAACGATCAAGAAGGTCCTTGACCTCCAAGGGAGTGTGGGAAAGCAGGAGATTCAGGGTCATCGAAAAATTGATATGAATCTGG
>CAZUHR010000548.1:0-1744 GCA_964620335.1 uncultured Desulfobacteraceae bacterium | reverse complement strand
ATGCCAGATCTGCTCGATCACCTTCAAAAAGTCGGCCGCCCGGTATGCCAAGAATTGAGGCGGCGTTGTAGGATAATTTTCTTATGGCCTCAGCCAATTCCAGTACCCCGTCTCGAACAAGTTTCAGCGTCAAAGGCAAGGCCGTTTCAAGGCCAATCATACCAAAGGCGGCTTTGTCAAACTCTAATTCTTTTTCCAGCGGACTGTGCGGGGCATGATCCGTTGCAATAACGTCTATTACTCCCTCGGCTAATCCCTTTTTTATTTCCTGAACATCTTCTGAAGTTCTCAAAGGTGGCTTCACCTTTGCCCGGGTATCATACCCAATAACAGCATTATGATCCAGACTGAAATAATGGGGGGCAGTTTCCGCGGTAACGAGGATTCCTTTTTCCTTGGCTCTTCTAATCAATTCAACTGAGCCCGCGGTACTCACGTGTGCAATGTGAACAGGACATCCGGTCAGCTTGGCAAGCGATATCTCCCTATACACTGCGACTTCTTCACTGGCTGCAGGAATTCCAGGAAGGCCGATTCGGGTCGAAACAGCTCCCTCATGCATCACGCCTTCACCTGACAGGTAAAGATCTTCCGAATGAGAGATGACCATCAGTCCGTAAAACCGAGCATATTCAAGCGCCCTTCTCATTACCTCGCTATTGACCACAGGAAATCCGTCGTCAGACACTGCAACGGCACCTGCCCGTTGGAGGTCCCCAAATTCGGTGAGCGTCTCACCTTTCTGAGCCATTGTGATAGCGGCAATCGGAAAAATTCTGGCCAGCCTCGCCCTTTTCGCCTGTTCAAGGATAAACTCGGTCACCGATCGACAGTCATTAGGAGGTATAGTATTAGGCATGCAGGCTAACGATGTAAAACCTCCTGCCACAGCCGCCATACCACCGGTCTCAATGGTCTCTTTGTACTCATGCCCGGGTTCTCTCAAATGGACATGCATATCGACAAGGCCGGGGACAATCAACTTATTGGAAGCAGAAATTACGTTTATCTGGACATCTTTGTCACTAAATGTTTCATGGGGCAAAATTTTAGAAACCCTACCCTTCTCAATGATCAGATCAACCTTCTTTACGGCCCCTTTTACAGGATCAACCATCTCTCCATCCTTAATCCACGTTCTCACTCCTTAGATCCCCCAATTAAAAGATAAAGTACCGCCATGCGAATCGCAACCCCGTTGGTTACTTGGTCAAGAATGACCGAAAACGGGCCATCTGCCACATCAGAAGTAATTTCCACCCCTCGGTTCATAGGTCCGGGATGCATCACAATTACATCGTCTTTCGCTCCTTTCATAACTTCCCTACTTAACCCAAAAAAAGAGGCGTATTCTCTTAGACTGGGAAACAAGACCTTGCTTTGTCTTTCCAATTGTATCCGAAGCAACATGATCACGTCCTCTTTTTTGACCGCTTCAACAGGATCATAAATCATTCTTACTCCTAAGGACTCGATATCCACCGGGATCATGGTTGGCGGCCCCGATACAGTCACTTCAGCCCCCATCTTGGTCAGTCCAATAATATTGGATCTGGCCACACGGCTATGGGAAATATCTCCTATAATTGCTACTTTCAACCCCTTGATTTTTCCCTTTTTTTCCCTGATTGTAAATAAATCAAGCAGGGCCTGGGTCGGATGCTCATTTATCCCGTCTCCGGCATTGACGATCCCTGCCTCCACCTCTTTTGCTAAAAGATGGGGAGCCCCACTTGAAGAGTGC
>CAZUHR010000547.1:0-1752 GCA_964620335.1 uncultured Desulfobacteraceae bacterium | reverse complement strand
GGGGCAATAAACATTAGAGCGGGGTTGAGTGGAGGTTTTTTGTAATGAAAGTTAGACCGTCTGTAAAAAGGATATGTAAAAAGTGTAAAATCATAAAACGAAAAGGAGTTGTACGCGTAATCTGCGATAACCCTCGCCATAAGCAAAGACAAGGATAAGGAGAGCTGTAACCTTTGAGAAATGAGCGGTTAACTAATATTTTACTTGGCCATTAAGTAAAGAGGAGTTTGAGATTGGCAAGAATTGCGGGTGTTGATTTACCGAAGGGGAAAAGGATAGAGATTGCTTTGACTTATATTTTTGGTATAGGCAGGGCTTCTTCTCAGAAAATCCTTACTGAAGCTGGGATTGACTGGAATACCAAATCGGATGATATCACCGGAGAGCAAATTACCGGGATCCGGAAAATCATTGACGAGAAGTACACGGTTGAGGGCGATCTCAGACGCAACGTATCCATGAACATAAAAAGGCTAATGGATTTGGGCGCTTATCGCGGCCTCAGGCATAGAAAAGGTCTGCCTGTCAGAGGTCAGAGAACGAGTACTAACGCTAGGACAAGGAAAGGCCCTCGCAGGGCTATTATGGGGAAAAGGAAGAAGTAGAAGTCAGAGGGAGAGAGAATGGCAAAAACCGCAAGAAAGAGAAGCAAGACCAAAAGGGAAAAGAAAAATGTTCCCAGCGGAATTGTTCATATACAATCCACCTTTAATAATACTATCGTGACGGTTACTGACCCAGCAGGAAATGTCATTGCCCAGTCAACTGCCGGTAGAGCAGGGTTTAAGGGATCGCGGAAGAGCACCCCTTTTGCTGCACAAATCACTACTCGAGATGCTATAATGCAGGCCATGGAGCAGGGTATGAAATTGGCTGAAGTAAGAGTCAAGGGGCCGGGCGTTGGGAGAGAAGCAGCCTTGCGCGCTCTTCAGGTGGAAGGTTTTACTGTGAGTGTTATCAGAGATGTGACACCTATACCCCACAACGGGTGCCGTTCTCCAAAAAGACGAAGGGTATAGGATTTTTTAAATTCGGAAATCCCAATTTTGAAAAGCAAGAACGAAGTAAAAACAACTAGGATCAGGCGCGGAAATAATTGACAACTAAGGAGGGCTATTTTGGCCAGGAATATAGGTTCGTCTTGCAGGTTATGCCGGCGGGAAAACCTGAAACTGTTTTTGAAAGGTGACCGTTGTTACGGTGACAAATGCGCTTTTGAGAGAAGACCATATGCACCTGGACAACATGGCCAGAGGCGTGCAGGCAAGTATTCAGATTATAGGGTTCAACTCCGGGAGAAGCAGAAGGTCAAAAGGATATATGGCCTTCTGGAAAAGCAGTTCAGGGGATATTACTTCCGGGCTGAAAGGCAGAAAGGTATTACGGGCACAAACCTGCTGATTTTGCTTGAATCCCGTCTCGACAATATAGTGTACAGGATGGGTTTTTCCTCTTCTCGAAACCAGGCTAGGCAAATGGTTATGCACAATCACTTCTTGGTGAACAGCAGGGAGGTAAATATTCCCTCCTACCAGGTGAAGCCTGGAGATGTTGTTGAAGTGAAAGGAAAGAGTCGAAAGGTACCTCAGATTTTGGAAGCCATGGAAACGGTTGTTAGAAGAGGAATTCCGAACTGGATTCAAATTGAGAAGGACAAATTCAAGGGAGTATTAGAATCACTTCCTAATCGTGAAGATCTCACAATGCCCATTCAAGAACAGCTCATAATTGAGTTGTATTCAAAATAGATTA
>CAZUHR010000546.1:0-1754 GCA_964620335.1 uncultured Desulfobacteraceae bacterium | reverse complement strand
TAAATAATGTGGATCATCTCCAAATCCTCGATCCCTTGACTCCTTGAATCCTGAATCTCAGTAGTTGCAAATAATGATAAGGAGATTGTTCATGGCCAATCCATATATGTTCCGCGAATATGATATCCGCGGAATTGCTGACGAAGATTTTCCAGATGATGTTGTCTATCTCTTGGGGAAAACCCTGGGAACCTATTTTCTTCGAAATAATGTGAAGAAAATTACCCTTGGAAGAGATTGCCGTTTAAGTTCCCCCCGGATTCATAAAGGTCTTTCACGAGGGGTCCTGGATACCGGATGCAATATCGTAGATCTTGGAATCATTCCAAGCCCTCTTCTTTATTTCTCCCTGTTTCAGCTTGATATGAATGGCGGCCTTATGATTACGGGAAGCCACAACCCCCCGGATAATAACGGGCTGAAGGTATGCCTGGGTAAAGGCACGATCCATGGAGGTGAAATTCAAAGTGTCAGGAAAATGCTCGAAAAGGGGGAGTTCGAAAAGGGGAGAGGGGAATTGGAACAAAGCAGCATAATTGAGTCCTACCTTGAGAAAAGTGCTGCCTTTCTCAGGATGGGTAACCGCAAATGCAATGTAATAGTTGATTCGGGAAACGGGACAGGCGGCGTTGTTGCCGGACCGCTTTACCGCAAACTGGGGGTGGGGGTAACCGAGCTCTTTAGTGAAATGGACGGCAGTTTCCCAAACCATCATCCCGATCCCACGGTACCGGCAAATCTGGAGGTATTGATTTCAAAGGTTAGGGAGCAAAATGCTGACCTTGGCATAGCGTTTGATGGGGATTCGGATAGGATAGGTGTTGTGGATGAAAACGGCAGAATAATCTGGGGCGACCAATTGATGATTTTGTTTTCCAGGGCCATTCTTGAGGAAAAGAAAGGCGCAACCTTTATTGCGGAGGTAAAGTGTTCCCAGACCCTGTTCGACGATATTGAGAAGCATGGCGGAAATGCGATTATGTGGAAGGTAGGCCATTCCCTGATTAAGGCCAAGCTCAAGGAAGAAAATGCCGAACTGGCGGGAGAAATGAGCGGCCACATTTTCTTTGCCGATCGTTATTACGGATATGACGACGCTATTTACGCCGGAGCGCGGCTTCTCGAAATTCTCTCTCACACTGACAAGAAATTATCATTACTCCTTTCCGATGTTCCCGCCGTGGTGGCAACACCGGAGATAAGAACGGCATGCAGTGATGAAATCAAGTTTTCGGTTGTTCAAAAATTAGTAGAAGAATTCAAGAAAGAATACAAGGTTATTGATGTTGATGGTGCAAGGATCCTGTTTGATGGAGGATGGGGCCTTGTCAGGGCGTCGAATACTCAGCCGGTTCTTGTTCTGCGCTTTGAGGCCCTGGACGAAAAAACATTAAAAGAGATCAGAAAAATTGTTGAGGACCGGGTGGCTTTAATTGTGAAACAGGCGGGGTAATTATTCGGGGGCCAAAAGAGAGAAGACAGAATTCAGGATACAGAAACTAGAGCGTGTCATTGAGACCTTTTCTTCGGCTCCGAGCCTCCCGGCCTGGTCTTTTCTACGACTTATCCACGGGGGAGTTTTCCCCCTCCGTATTCCCCTCGACAAGCTCGGGGCTGCGGTTTCCCCCGCTGATAAGTCATGAAAAGCACTGCGGCCTACCGCCAGTAACTCAGAAAAGGCCTCAATGGCACGCTTGATATAGCCCGCCAGAGGAGGGCAAGGCCAGCAGGATTTGCGATGCGACTTTTGAAAA
>CAZUHR010000545.1:0-1761 GCA_964620335.1 uncultured Desulfobacteraceae bacterium | reverse complement strand
AATTTTTTATTCCTTAATTTTGTGCTGGCGGTACTGATGATATGCATCTCTGAGTGAGATGTACGGATCAAGAGCAGATTTTTTAAGGGATTCGTAATCTCCTATTCTCAGGGACGTGCTGTTGACTTGCTCAAAACCCTTTATCGCAATCTTGTATTTCGTCGCATCCACTGCGTAGTACATGGGACTAAGAAAACTGTCTCCCACCAGTCCTATTGTGTCACGAACGCTGGAGGGCCCCAGTAAGGGCCAGTTGATGTAAAATGCCGGACCAAGGCCATAAAATCCGAAGGTCTGGCCAAGATCCTCATCTTCCATATCAATACCGAGAACCTGCTTTGCAGGATCACCGAACCCAGCCACACCAAGCGTGGAATTCACAACGAAACGTGAAAGCTCGGTTCCGAACCCCTTGATATCTCCCTGTAAAATACAATTCACCGCACGAATCGGCATGCTGAGATTATCAAAAAAGTTCCGTATGCCGACCCTCAATTCTTGCGGGACCACCGATCCATAGCCAACTGATATAGGTTTTAGAAACCAGAAATATAGCTTGTCATTAAAATGAAAGAAAACACGATTCATTGGCTCCAACGGGTCAGCGATCAAATCCATAGCCGGCACATCCTGTTCCGGCTCAAGCCGATCATCTGAATCAACTATTTCATTCTCAGATGCCTCCTTTTTGGAGGTTTTCAAAGGCGCGGATTGGTCAATGTCGGGTTTCTGCTTTTGGGGTTTTCCGGAATAGAACTGCTCTTCCAAATCATAGAGCGCCACATCAGGTATAAGGAAATCCTCTCCCTCTTGGAAATGAATGGGCGATGCAGGCTTCTCGGCCGCTGAAACAAGCACTGTAGTTATACTCAGCGTAAAGACGGAAAAGAGCAGAATCCTATTTAAAACTCCCATGGATTGTTCTTCCTTTCCTCAACGATCCTATTGCGTTTCCACCTTGGCTTTTAACCTGTTAATAAGACCCTGGTATTTATATCTTACAATTATGCTGTTGAATTGGGTTCGGTAATTATTTACAAGACTCACTCCCTCAATAATAACATCATAAACGAACCACTCATTCCCCTTTTTCTTAAGCCTGTATTTAACAGGGATCTCCGTTTCTTTTTTTGTGACAATCTTAACGTCTACAACAGCATAGTCCCCATCGACTGTTTCGTCTAAGTATACGACCTTTTCTCCGGAATAACCTTCCACTTTATCCAGATAGGTACGTTCCAGCAATTTTCCAAAAAGATCAATAAATTCCTTTTTTTCAACATCCGTCCTGTCTCGCCAGTGCCTTGCAAGGGTCCTTCGGGAAAATTCCTCCCAATCAAATCGTTCATCCACTACCTCCCGAACCATCCTGTTCCTTTTCTTCAACTTTTCAGAAGACTCTTTCTCCTCAACATCCTTTCCGGATGTCTGTAGTCCAGGATCGCTCACAATGGCTATAATCTTTTCGGCTACCTTCTTTATGCTTTCAGTAGGTTCCCCGGCCTGCGACAGGGTCGAAACAGCAAAGACTAAAACATAAAAAAATGTTCCCGCCCAAAAAAACTTCGGCGCCATATGCACCTCCTTGTCAGTATATCAAAATCCTAAGCTACCATTCATTCTTATCTGAGCCGCGGGGTCGAGGAGAAATCCAAAGTCCCCGTTCAAATATGCGGATTCTACAGTTTCCCGAAAACATAATTTGAAATCAGATGCTCCATGTCCACAGCCGGCTGTGTATCGCGAATCCGTCCCCCAGGT
>CAZUHR010000544.1:0-1761 GCA_964620335.1 uncultured Desulfobacteraceae bacterium | reverse complement strand
CCCCCTAAGGAAAGACGGACAAAATTTCGACCCGTGGCCCTTGCCACCGATTTGGCCAATGAGGTCTTGCCGACTCCCGGCGGACCGACAAGGCAGAGGATAGGTCCTCTTATTTTTTTAGTCAGACGCTGGACAGCCAGGTACTCAATGATTCTTTCCTTGGGTTTGTTGAGGCCGTAATGATCCTCCTCAAGTATGGTTTCAGCCTCTTCAATATCCAGCTTTATCTTTGTTTTGTCATACCACGGGAGATAGAGAATCCAGTCTATGTAATTACGTACCACGGCTGCCTCTGCTGACATAGGGGACATCATCTTCAGCTTTTTGAATTCCTGTTTCACCCGGGTGAAGGCCTCTTTTGATAATCTTTTCCTCTGGATCTTTTTTTCCAGTTCGTCCAGTTCTGCCTTAAAGTCATCCTTAGAGCCCATCTCTTTTTGAATAGCTCGCATCTGTTCATTTAAGTAATAGTCCTTCTGGGTCTTTTCCATCTGTTTTTTTACCCTGGACTTGAGACGGTTTTCCAGGCGAAGGATATCTATTTCATTTGTAAGTTTTTCAAAAAGTTTTTCCAGCCGGCGATTAAGGTCTTCAATTTCCAGAAGCTCCTGTTTGTCCAATACCTTCAGAGGTAGGTGACCCGCTATTGTGTCACACAGGGTGGCCGGATTTTCAATTGAGGTCACCGTGGATACAATTTCTTGGCCGATTTTGTTGCCCAGCTTGGCATATTCTTTGAAATTGGTATTAATGCTTCGTACCAATGCCCTTGTTTCAATGTTGATTTCATACTGGTCCGAGAACTTTGTGACCTCAACCATGAAAAAATCCTGTTTGTCCAGAAAGGTAACTATCTTGCCCCTTTGTTTCCCCTCGATCAGCGCCTTGACTGTTCCGTCGGGTAATTTCAGAAGCTGTAGCACTGTGCCGAGTGTGCCAAAATAATATATATCTTTTGGGGAAGGATCATTCACTTTGGCATTTTTTTGCGCTGATAAGAAGATTTCTTTTTTGTGGGACATGGCATGCTCAAGCGCCCTTATGGACTTCTTACGGCCCACGAATAGAGGAACAACAACATTAGGAAACACCACAACATCCCTGAGAGGGAGTAGGGGATAGTAAAATTTTTCATCCATAATCAAATCCTGAGTATCTTTTTTGTTCAAATTGAACATAGGGCTATGCATATTCCATCTGGTTTTCATATAGCAGTATAGGTTTTTCGGCCTTTTCAATGACTTTTTCGTTTATGACACATTCCCTGATGCCCGAGGTAGTCGGGATGTCATACATAATATCTAGCATGACGGATTCCAGTATTGCTCTAAGGCCGCGAGCACCTGATTTTCGATTCGTGGCATCCTTAGCAATTGCCAGAAGGGCTTCGTCAGTAAACTTGAGATCAACATTTTCCAGTTCGAAGAGTTTCTTGTACTGTTTTACTAGGGCATTCTTGGGTTCCGTTAGAATCCTCACAAGGGCGTCCATACTTAATTCGTCAAGTGTGGCGATGATAGGTATCCTGCCAATGAATTCAGGTATGAGGCCGAACTTGATAAGGTCTTCGGGTTGGACAAGAGGCATTATATCGTTTACGTTTGCTTCCGCCTTGCAATGTATCTCAGCCTCAAATCCCATGGATTTACTGCCGATTCGATTGCTGATTATCTTGTCCAAGCCGTTAAAAGTGCCGCCGCAAACAAAGAGAATATTAGCTGTATCAACCTTGACAAAGTCCTGTTGAGGATGTTTTCTGCC
>CAZUHR010000543.1:0-1772 GCA_964620335.1 uncultured Desulfobacteraceae bacterium | reverse complement strand
TAACAATGCACGTGGATCTTCTTACGGGAGAAGAGCCCCATCATGTTTCTGAGGCTGTATTCAAGGCCTTTGCAAGGGCACTGGATCAGGCCAGCTGCCCTGAAAGCAGGTTGAACGGGAATGTGCCCTCCACGAAAGGGCTTTTGTAGCATATGGGGGTGTATATGTATTCCAAGATTTTTGTTAGAGTTAGAATTAAGATGCTTGTCTGGTTTTTGGTATTGTTCATTCTAGGATTGAGCTCTGGTTGTTATTATAAAAAGGCCGCTGTTCCCGAAGAGGAACCACCCGTTTACAGGATAAGGAAGGTTGTTGTTGTCGGATTCCAGGCTGCCATGTCCAAGGGAGTGAAGCCCGACGTGATTCGCGATCCTTTATCTGGGGGTATTTATATGGCAGCCCCGGTGTCGAGTGATGTGGTTCTGAGGATGAATGAGATCCTGTTCGAAAATCTAGTGGAATCCAAAATTTATCAGCTCGTATCTCCGGATCAGGCAATGGGGGTATATTCGAGACTCGTGGATTCGGACCAGAACATGGGGATGAACACCATTAAAATTTTGCAGGAGGTGGGAAAAACATTCGGGTGCGATGCCGTGCTGGCAGGTCATATTTACAGATGGGAGGAACGGCAGGGCACTGCTATAGGGGTACATCGCCCCGCTTCGGTGGCCTTTGATCTCCATCTCATAAGACCAAATGACGGAGCGATTATCTGGCGGACGAGGTTTGATAAGACCCAGAAATCTTTGTCCGAGAATCTCCTTGATGCGGAAACCTTTTTTCAGAGCGGGGGCCGGTGGTTGACCGCTGAAAAGCTGGCTGTTTTAGGGGTAAACAAGGTGTTGAAAGATATGCCCGGAGGCGAGAAGTGAAAGAGGGGGATTTATTATTTGGTAGTCATCCCAGCTATTGATATTAAAGAGGGTCGTTGTGTCAGGCTCAAACAGGGCCGGATGACCGATGAGACAGTGTTTTCAGAGGTCCCTGAAGAGATGGCCGTGAAATGGTTTAAGCTGGGTGCTGAAAGACTCCACATTATAGACCTGGACGGTGCGGCCCAAGGAAGACCCGTAAATAGTATGACAATAAAGAGAGTCGTCAATGCCGTTCCAATTCCTGTAGAGCTCGGTGGTGGTGTTAGAGATGTGGATTCTATGGAGGCGTATTTTGATATTGGTATCCATTATGTGATTTTGGGTACCGTGGCCTACAAGGATCCGGAATTTGTAATGCAGGCGTGCGAAAGATTTCCCGGAAGGATTATTCTCGGCATTGATGCGAGAAATGAACGTGTGGCAGTTGAGGGATGGACAGAGGAAATTGATTCGAAACCTATAGAACTGGCGGTAAAATTTGAAGATTCAGGCGTAAGTTCTATAATTTACACCGATATTCACAGGGATGGCATGAGAACAGGCCCTAATGTAGATTCCACAAGAGCCCTGGCCAGGGCCACTCAAATTCCGGTAATTGCATCGGGCGGGATTTCAGGGATTTCAGATGTCATAAAGGTATTAAGACTTGCGGGAGACGGGGTTATAGGAATGATAACCGGAAGGGCGCTTTATGATGGTAGTCTTGATCTGTCTGAGGCAATTGGGGTTTGCAGAGGATAAATATAATCTTATCGCTTGACTTTTATAATATTTGAAATATAATATAATGTTTTGCATTGTTGGACGTTTTGACTTATGACGCTACATCAGAAAATCGCTGAGGATTTAAAAAGCTCAATTAAGGAAAAGGATGAAGTTCGCACTTCGTGCCTG
>CAZUHR010000542.1:0-1776 GCA_964620335.1 uncultured Desulfobacteraceae bacterium | reverse complement strand
TGTGCCGTGATGGGCATCAACAATGCCCTTGACAATGGCAAGCCCTAATCCGGTCCCTATCACTTGACGGGTCTTAGGGTGTTTGACCCTGTAGAATTTGTCAAAGATTTTAGGCAGTTCCTCGGGAGAAATCCCAACACCCGTGTCCTCGACCCTGATCTCCATATACTCTCCCTGACCCTGTGCAGTAACGGTCACTTTGCCCCCTTCGGGAGAATAATTAATGGCATTGCTGATAAGGTTGTTAAATATCTCCTCGATATTTTTCGGGTCGGCCTGGACCGGCTTGAGATCCTTCAAAGAAAAGGATAGGATTATGCCTTTTCCCTTGGCCTTTGAGTCCATCAGGGCAATGGTCTCTTCTATGACCTGACCGATATCAGTAGGCACACGGCGCTGGACGTATTTGCCTGCCTCTATCTTTGCCACATCAAGCAGGTCGTTGATAAGTTCCAGGAGGGCATCTATCCTGTTTGACCCCCTGCTCACGAATTCATGTTGTTTTTCCTCAAGAGGACCACACAAGCCTTCTAAGAGAACATGGTTCTGCTGTTTGATCGCAGAAAGAGGACTGCGAAGTTCATGCGCCACCATATTGACAAAATCAGTCTTCATTTGATCAAGCTGCTTGAATGCTGTAATATCCTCGATAACGGTAACTGTCCCCACGATGTTGCTGTCCGGGCCAAGGGCTGGCGCTGAAATAGCCCTGAGCACATTTGCCCCTGCATTGATTTCCTGTGAAATTGACTCGTTTTCCGACGATTCTCCGTCCTGAATTTGCTTGAGAGTGTTTCGCAGAGATTCATCATTTATGATCGTGGAAATAGGGGCCGGGTTTTCCACTTCTTCGGATATTTCCATTAATCGCATGAGTGCCGGGTTGTGAAGGACCACCTCGAGATTGCGGTTCGTCACCATAACACCATTTCCCATATAGTTGATGATGGTTTTAAGACGGCTTTTTTCAAGATTGAGATCGTAAAGATTTCGGATATTTTCCTGTTCAAACTGCCGGGCTTTTTGCTCGAGATTTCTCTTTTCAGCGGCCCTGGTAATGATCAGGAGAAACTGGTCAATCTGAAAAGGCTTGGTAATAAAATCATAGGCGCCTTTTTTCATGCACTCAACGGCCGTATCAACGGTCCCATGTCCCGTGATGATGATAACCGGAATATCAGGGTATTTTTCACCGGTTATTTCAAGGACTTCTTCGCCGCTCATGACCGGCATTTTAAGGTCAAGGAGGATTATGTCTAATGGTTCTTTGGCCAGGATATCAAGGGCTGCCTGGCCGTTTTCGGCGGTGATTACGTCATAGCCCTTGCCGCTTAATACTCGGTAGCATCCGTCTCTGATGATTTTTTCGTCATCCACAACCAGAATCTTGATTTTTTCATTCATGCTTCATCCAATCCTATGAAAACAGGTTCTTCATCAGGTTGTTCCACAAATCCGAGAGGAAGTTCAATAACAAAACGCGTTCCACCTTCAGGAGGGGAATCGACCAGGATATTGCCACCATGGAGGTTTATGATTTTTTGCGAGATACTAAGGCCAAGGCCTGTGCCTTTGCCTACAGGCTTGGTAGTAAAAAACATGTCGAAAACCTTATCCCTGAATTCTTTCGGTATTCCTGGGCCAGAATCAGAAACTGTAGTAATAAATAGATTTCTACTACTATCATATTTTGCTGAAATATTCAGCTTTCCTTTTCCCTTCATTGCATCGGCTGCATTAATGAAAAGGTTGGTAAAAACCTGCTGGAGCTGTCCC
>CAZUHR010000541.1:0-1784 GCA_964620335.1 uncultured Desulfobacteraceae bacterium | reverse complement strand
TCATCAGGGTCGAATGCCATGTTTATTTGGCGCTCAAAATCCAAATCGCTGTTGCTAAAGATAAGGCAGGTTTCGCTTAGCTTTTCCAGCCCTACACCATGCTCGCCGCTGATGGTTCCTCCTGC
Source organism: uncultured Desulfobacteraceae bacterium (assembly GCA_964620335.1). Taxonomy (GTDB): domain Bacteria; phylum Desulfobacterota; class DSM-4660; order Desulfatiglandales; family Desulfatiglandaceae; genus JAFDHL01. The sequence goes on along the minus strand of CAZUHR010000541.1, from coordinate 1,659 downwards.
TTCCGCACAAATTCTGAGGATCTCTGATGATACCTTTTTAACACGTCTCATTTCGTCCTCATTTCGATCATCAAACATGATAAGCGGGTGGAGGTTACCGTCGCCGGCATGAAACACATTGCCTATGGGAAGATTGTACTCTTTGCCCAACGCGATGACTTTTTTCAAGACCTCCGGCAGTTTGGTACGAGGCACAGTCCCGTCACAACATGCGTAACTCGGCCTCACTTGGCCGACGGCACCAAAGGCACCCTTGCGACCTGCCCAGAGCACTTCCCTTTCTGCATTGTCTTTTGCCAATTTCACATCCCGGACGTTATTTTGCTTGCAAATTTCAATTATTTTCCGTGCATTCTCATCCATGCCCTCGGGCATTCCGTCAAGCTCGATGAGAAGAACACATTCGGCATCCAGTGGATAACCTACTTTTATAGTCTCTTCCACGGCCCGCATAACCGTATTGTCCAGCATCTCCAGTGTGGCAGGGATGATTCCTTCAGCAATAATGGCAGATACCGTGTTGGCGCCGTCTTCAATGGTTTCGTATATCGCCAGCATTGTCTTTACCGCCTCAGGAGCTCGTTCCAGTTTCAGGGTCATCTTAGTCACAAGACCAAGGGTCCCTTCGCTCCCTACCAATAAGCCGGTTATATCGTAACCGGCGTTGTCCCGGGCCTTTCCGCCTGTGTTGATCACCGTGCCATCATTAAGTACTACCTCAAGGCCCTGTACATGGTTCGACGTGACACCGTACTTAAGACAGTGGGGACCGCCTGAGTTCTCCCCCACATTACCGCCCAGAGTAGATACCTTCTGGCTGGCCGGATCCGGCTGGTAAACAAAACCGAGTTTCAGCATCTGGTTCTGCAGATCCAGAGTAATAACTCCCGGTTCCGCTGTGACCGTACGGTTTTTCAGATCTACGTCCAGGATATGGTTCATGCGAGAGAAATGAACCACAATGCCACCCGCGACAGGAATTGTCCCGCCGGTCAGGTTGGTGCCGGATCCACGACCTAATATAGGGATTTTTTCTTTATAAGCCAGGGCCATGATCTTGGACACTTCTTCCGTGGAAGCAGGCAGAACAACAACATCCGGTATTGCCCTGTCATGGGATGCGTCGTAGCTGTAAAGCAAAAGGTCCATTTCCGAGGTCAAGACATGCTCCGGCCCTACAATTTCTTTTAGATAATCTATGAGTTTTTGTTTATCCATAAAACCTTCCCCCAAACAATAGTGATAGTTACTGTAAATTTTTTACCCGTCTTCGCAGAAAGCCCCGCCCTTAGGTGGGATTATCTTATTTGGCTATGCCAGTCAAACGGCTTGGCATAGGACTCTTCTCCAGCCCGCATCTACTACTGTGCAAGCGGCCTTCCCTGCGGTCTGCTGGAACAGAAGGATGTGGATTCCATTGGCCCGTTGCAGTGCAGACCACGACTCGGGCCGCAGCACAGGCCCGAGGAATTTCTATCCGAAAGACGCGTCCTTTCGAAGAGTCCCATACCTTCGCTTCCCATAACGATGCAGTAGTGGAACACCCCTATGGGGTGCTCAAATACCCCGCCCTTAAGGTGCGGATCCTTTACTGACTGTTTAACAAAAAATAGGACATTAACCTTCAGGAACCGGAAATGTCACTGAGCCATGGGGCAT
>CAZUHR010000540.1:0-1797 GCA_964620335.1 uncultured Desulfobacteraceae bacterium | reverse complement strand
GGTGCTTGAATTAGGCATTATGGAGAACTGGGATAATTACATTAAACAGTTTACTTCATGCAGAAGCTTCAGCCGTGTTTTTCCCGGCGAAAAGGCAAGCGAACTGTACGGACCGGATGTTTACAGGAGCTTCAATGTAAAACGTTTGGGATGTCCGTCATGTTTTACACCGGATAAGGATAATTTAGAGGTAATGGAAGGACCTTATAAGGGGTTCAAGACAACCACTACTTCTTATTTCAACAGTTTTTTCATAGGGCGCCTGTTTGATCTAAATAGTGCCTCAGACAGGACAGCGAGTCTTCGCATGACCGACAAGTTAGACAGATTGGGGCTTGACATGTTTACCTTCGGGGGCATGCTGGATTTTCTTATGACAAACTACGAAGAGGGCATTCTGGACGGAACCGGTTTTGACCTGCCTCTAAAACGGGACATGGATACCGTTGATCGGTGGGCCGATGCAATTACGGCAAGAAAAGGTTCTGCAAATATTTTGGCCGAAGGCTGGAAGGTGCTTTTGGAATATCTCGGTAAGGAATATGTGGTAAATGCCCCGGTTATCAAGAATTGTGACATTCTTTGGGAGCCCCGGCTCGTGGGCCTGGGCACAATGGAATTTGAGCAGATTGTCTCCCTGAAGGGACCGCGGTCGCAGAGCGGGGGATCACCCACCTATGTGCCCGGCCAGACAGAGGATAATTTGCCCCTGTTTATGAGACATCTTGAACGGATGGGCGCCGACAAAGAGGCAATCGAGCGTATTATGGACTCGCCTCTCGGATTCAACGTAGGACGAATGACCCGCTATTCGGAAGACTGGTACACGATCCTGAGCAGCCTGGGCATATGCAACAGGCACTTCAATAACCGCTTTTACAGTCTCGAACTGTGCCGGAAATTATTTGTGGCTGTCACGGGTTTTCAGGTAAGTGACGAGCATATGAGGCAGTCCGCGGTAAGGATCTGGGATACCCTCAAAGGACTCAATACAAAAGAAGGTTTTGACCGGGCTGATGACCGACCCCCTGAAATCTGGTTTAGACCCATGACAGGAGTTGACGGTCAACCCCTTAGACTTCGTGACTATTTTGGAAAAAAAGAACTCGACCGGCAGGATGTCGATAGGCTGGTACAAGATTACTATGATGAAAGAGGGTGGTGAGTATATGCATTTAAGCCCGCGGTTATCCAATCATAGTTAATTTTCCAGGCCTCTCCTCTCCCACAGGACTTCGTTGTTCCTGATATCCACAATTCCCCGATAATTGATCCTTGCATCGGGGAGAAAATCATTGGGTAAGAAAATGAATGTGTAAAGCGGATCGTCGTAGGGATATCCTCTTTTGGAGAGGAATTCCCTGAGTTCCATATCTTTACGGGCCAAACGTCTTACGGACACGTCTGACATCATGCCCCCGAGCGGTAGGGGGAATTCATATGCAACCTTTCCGTCTTCAATTGCCACAATCCCTCCATTTATTTCGAGGACCCTGTTTACCGCTGCGCTCATTGCCTCTGGTTTACGTCCTATGGCCAGGATTTCAGTGGCTGTGTTGAATGAGGAAGCAAGGCCTTCAACCATACCGAAACCCTGAATAATCCCGTTTGTGATCCATTTTCCATGCCTATTAATGAGGGCAAGGAAGCAAAACCCTTCCTTTCCATCCAAATCCAGAAGGCCATCCTTCATAATGAAATCAACGCACTCTATACGGGTGATCACGGGATTGATAAGTTTAATGGTCGGAAACGTTAAGCTTTTCTTAGGACTTGCTATTTGAAAAAGATGGGCTT
>CAZUHR010000539.1:0-1801 GCA_964620335.1 uncultured Desulfobacteraceae bacterium | reverse complement strand
CAGTTCTTCAAACCGCAATCGAGAATGAGGCCGGTTCACCCACCTGTAGGACACCTGGTCGCAGGCACTCAGCGAAACTTTGACCACGTTGGCGTGAGATGCTGCCTCTCGTACTTCACTAAGATGCAACATCGTTCCATTGGTCAACAGCACGGCGGGTATTTCGCTGTTCTTACGTATAAACTCAAGCACCTCACCAAAGCGGGAATGGAGCGTAGGCTCCCCGGAACCGGAAAGGGTTATGTAGTCAGCCTTGCCGTCTTTCCTCAACCATTCTGTAATTTCCGCAATTACTGCATCCGTGGGGACATATTCTTCTCTGGTGACCGTCTTATTTGTGGTCCGACCCAGCTGGCAGAACACACAATCCAGACTGCATGTCTTGTATGAGGTCAGATCCACACCCAGCGACCGCCCGAATCGCCGGGAAGGCACCGGCCCAAAGAGATATTTATAATCTCCCATTTATTACTTTTCCTTTCTTGAATTGTTATCATGCCTGCTTCCGCATCCAGGCATTCGGAACTTGGCATTGTAAAGTCCGCCGGTTAAATAGGCATCAAGTACCTCATCAACTGCGCCCGCGACAAATGGAATAATCCTGATACCGTAAGTCTCAACTATATTGGCAAATGAATCTGAGACAGCGCCGCAAATCAAAACCTTTACACCCAGATCAGACAGCTTTGTGGCCCGGGAAAAAGGCGACTCATAACGAAAGGGCTCAAAATGCTTGCCGGTTGGCATATCCCCAGTTATGTCCACGACTAGCAATGTCTGTGCACAATCAAAAACAGGAGAAATGCGATTTTCCCAGACGGTTAAAGCCAATTTCATTTCCAAAATCTCCCTCAACCCACTAATGTATAGCAAATAGTGTGCCGCCGTTAAAAAAATGATTTTTCATGAACAATAAATGCCGTAATATCATATAATTACTATTCAATCAGGGGTTGCAAGGAGGTAATGGATCTGGCGGATTAAGCAGCATAAATGCAACGATATAATCTGCTATAATTGCATTTGTGCGACTCTAAAGGACCTGCTTCCTGTTAGCGCGCCCGTCGATTTTTGGAAGATCAATGCCTAATATTTTGATTTTTCTAAACAACGTGCTCTTATGTATGCCAAGGTCCCGGGCCGCTTTCAGGCGATTGTATTTGTTTCGTTTCAGGGCATCTATGATCATCTGTACTTCCACCGACTGTAAGGCTGCATTTATTTTTACATTCGTGGTTTGCCTTGGGAGCAAAGCTCTAAGGTTATCCGGTAAACAATGAGGTTCAATCTGCCCTTCGGGACAAAGCACTAGGGCATGCTCAATTATGTTTTCCAGTTCCCGGATATTGCCCGGATATTCGTGCGATATTAGTATTGCAAAGGCCTCGTGGCTTATCCCTGAAACAGACTTGCCATGCAGGCGGTTGAACCTTGAGATAAAATGTTTCACTAACATCGGGATATCTTCCTTACGGTCGCGCAGGGGAGGCAAATCCAGCCTAACCACATTAACTCGATAAAAAAGATCCTGCCGAAAGACCCCTTGTTTTACCAGTTTGCTCAGATCGCTATTTGAGGCAGCAATTACACGCACATCTGCTTTTACTGGTTCTGTGCCGCCAAGTGGCTGAAATGTATGATCCTGTAACACCCTGAGAAGCCTCACCTGAAACGCTGCGCTGAGGTCCCCGATTTCATCCAGCAGGATTGTTCCTCCTTCAGCAAGAGCAAAGTGACCCGGTTTATCCTTTACGGCATTGGTAAAGGCCCCTGCCTTATACCCAAAAAGCTCCGATTCAAG
>CAZUHR010000538.1:0-1814 GCA_964620335.1 uncultured Desulfobacteraceae bacterium | reverse complement strand
TCCGGTCTCCCTCAAGCTCAATCTTATAAGGATCACTTTTCCATAAAGAAAGATCGCCGGGTGGCACAATGTCCGCATGGCTTAGCACCCAGACGGTTGCTTCCTTTTGACCGCTGCCCCAGCGTGCAATCAGGTTGGGACGATAGCCGTTCTTCGCCCTTTTATCAGGCGCCTTGATTTCTTCCAGGATTTCGGGGTTCATTCTTTCAAGTAAACTTTTTATATAGCCTGCCTTTTCATGTTCCCCGTTACCCCCGTTTTCCGGTCCAAGGGCCATCCTGGTTGTAAGTTCCGCCTGGATCCGGATAACTTCGTCCCTGTATCCATCTATTAGCTCAAACACATTCTGGAGTTCAGACATTTGGTTTTTCCTTTTTCATTTTCAATCTTTATGTGCATCCATTAATTGTCCGCAACCCGGAAAGCTTTGCTATATCTGCCATCACGAGGTCAAGAAATTCGCTCGCAGATGCGCGTGAATCAGCATAAACGGGTTTTCCGAAATTGATCGTGACAACAACCCGCCAACCCTTGCGCAGGTAATTAATCCCAACCGGAATAAACGGCAGGTCCAGGTGCGAAAGAATAAGCCTGATAACTCCTACACGCGCTGCGCCCACCCTGCCCCTGTAGTAAGTACCTTCAGGAAACACTACAAATCCCTCCCCTCTTTTAAGGATTTCAATCATGGCCCTAAGGAATTCCCTGCTCTCAAGGGGGCGTTCTCTATTTAAGGGAATACCACCAAGTCCGCGAAAAAACCAATTGCTCAGAGGGTTTTTAAAAAGTTCGTTTTTTGCAAGATAGTACAGCGGCCTGGGTGAGCCCAGGCCCAGAAGAGGAATATCCTCCCACCTCTGATGCTTGGGTAAAAGGACAAATGCGCTTTTCCGGGGGAGGTTTTCCTTTCCGGATGTTTTAAGGCAAAAAAAGGGAAAAAGGAGTATCCTGGCCACATTCCGCATAATCCAGGAAAACCATCTCCTTCTCCCGCCGCGGAACGGGGTTTTAGACAATCTCAGTCCATTCATAGCGAAGGCATCTCGACCCAAAGCAAAGCTTTCTGCTAAAACGCCTCAGAATGCTCAGCTACGCTTAACGCAAGCCTTACTCCACTGTCACACTCTTCGCAAGATTTCTCGGCTTATCAATATCTCTATTCAGAAAACTCGCACAATAGTAGGACAAAAGTTGACAGGGCACTACGGCCAAAATCGGATTCAGGAAAGAGAGTGTCTGAGGAATTTCAATCACATCATCCACCACCTCCCTTATTCTCTCATCCCCCTGGGTGGTAATCGCTATCACAGGCCCCTTACGGCTCTTGACTTCCTGGATATTGCTGAACATCTTTTCATACATCTCGTCTCTAGGCACTATTGCAACGGTAGGCAGATCCGGATTGATCAATGCTATTGGACCGTGTTTCATCTCTCCGGCCGGGTACCCTTCTGCATGGATATATGAAACCTCCTTCAGTTTCAGCGCGCCTTCCATTGCAACTGGATAATTATACTTCCTTCCTAAATAGAGCCAGTTATTGAACTTGTAATATTTCTCAGCAATAGCCTGTATATGATTGGCCTGGGAAAGCACATTCGTGACCTGACCCGGCAGGGCTTCAAGCGCCCGTATTGCTTCCACCCCCTCGGTCAAAGACAGTTTCTGATGACGGCCAAGCAAAATGGCCAAAAGGTTCAATATAGTCAACTGAGAGGTAAAGATCTTCGTGGAAGCCACCCCGATCTCCGGGCCAGCATGATTATAAATCCCCGCATCGGTATCCCTTGAGATCGAACTGCCAACCACGTTAA
>CAZUHR010000537.1:0-1836 GCA_964620335.1 uncultured Desulfobacteraceae bacterium | reverse complement strand
GCGTATTAAAAGCCGGCTAATTATAGCCAATGCATGGCATCACCGCTCGGATTCTTTTTCCTCTATAGCTGTTTTTATGGGTGTCGCGGGGGCGCTTATCAACCCTTCATGGCACATATTGGATTCATTTGCCGCGGTTTTGGTATCCTTCTTTATTATAAAAGTCGGTCTGGAAATCCTTAGGGATTGCCTGCGTGAATTTACCGACACCGCGCCTCCACCAGAAATCCTAAATAAGATCAGCGACTGCACCCGGAGTGTGGAAGGGGTGCTTGATATGCATGATCTCAGGGTCCGGACCTCTGGTGGGATGTGCCAAATGGAAATCCATATTGTAGTGAATGGCCAACTGACCGTTTCCGAGGGCCATAGAATCGCCAAGACAGTGGAAAGTTGTCTGACTGAAGAAATCGAAGATCTCGATCGGATCATTGTCCATGTGGATCCGGTGATCGAAGAGAAAGAACCTGAATGACCGGACAACCTCGCTTTATAAATTTAGTGTCAAAATAATTTATGGAGAAATTGGGAAATCTAATTTGGAACAGCCCATAAATCTTGATAACTTCACACACTAATGATAAAAATTAAACTTGGAATGAAAAAATAACTGATGCTCAAGAGAGGGAATTGCTTTGCAACCACCTGCCCCTCTTACAATTTATTGATAAGATACCTTTTTTGTTAACCAACCAAATATATTTAAGAGGAGGTAAAGAATGGCTTACGAAACCGTTATTGTGGATCAAGAAGATCATTTGGGAACCATAACCCTTAATCGTCCGGAGCAACTCAACACATTCAACAACGTTCTTGCAACGGAACTGGGTCAGGCTCTCAAGGAATTGGATTCTGAGAAAGACGTAAGGGTTGTCATCCTTAAAGGCGCGGGCAAGGTATTTTGTGCGGGCATCGATGTAAAGGATTTTTTCGGAAAGACCGCATTTGAGTACAGGGCTTGGGTGGAGCTCATGGAAAATGCACTGGTTACAATCAGCAGGATGAGCAAGCCGGTCATAGCACAGGTACACGGCGTGGCGGCGGCAAACGGCGCGGGCCTTGTGGCAGCGGCGGATTTGGCTGTGGCAGCTGATGACGCCCGACTTGGACTGACTGCTATTAATGTGGGGCTTAATTGTATAGGGCCTGTTGTCCCGGTGTCACGGTCTTTGGGTAGAAAACGAGCCCTGGAGCTGCTCTTTTTCGGGGAACTCATACAGGCAAAGGAAGCGCTGGCAATGGGACTTGTGAACCGGGTTGTCCCTGCAGCAGACCTGGAAACAGAGACACGAAACTGGGCGACAAAACTGGCCAAAAAGAGCCCTATCGCCTTGCAGATTAGCAAAAAGGCATTTTACGCCGCGGCAGACCTGGACTATTATAAGGCATTCGAATATATGAATGAGGCATTTGCCCGGCTCTGTACCGCGGAAGACGCCCAAGAGGGCATAAAGGCCTTCCTGGAGAGACGAGAGCCGGTGTGGAAGGAATGTTGAGGAAAACCAAAAATAGGGGGGTATGTCCGGTGAAATCTACTGTGACATTGATAAGGAATCATTTTTTGCTAATAGCAATCTTGTTTCTTTCAATATCAGGTTTGCAGGGAAGTCTGGTTGCGGGTTCACAAGAAGAAAATGTTTTGGGACCACAATCAAAACATGCAAAAGGTGAACAGCATGTCCTTGTACTTGCCGTTCGGTTTCCTGACGTAGAACCGAGTTTTCCCCTAAAGCGCCTTCAAAGAAAAGCTGTTGAAGGCCTTAATAAATATGTAAAAGAGCAATCGTATGGTCTGACATGGGTGAAGGCGGACTTTAGAGGGTGGGTGAAGCTTCC
>CAZUHR010000536.1:0-1858 GCA_964620335.1 uncultured Desulfobacteraceae bacterium | reverse complement strand
ATTCAACAAAAAGGAAAAATCCACCGATAGGTATCAGACTAATAAGTATCCACTTTGGAAACGTGTACATTCTTACCTGGAGAGTGCCCGATACAAACGCATCCCACGCAGTAAAGGCCCCTGTCATTGTAAATACCAGGCAGACTATCGTAACAATACTGTAAATTAACCCATTGTATAAATCCTGACGTCTCCCCTTAATTAAGTTTGGGATTATATCGACCCCAATATGCCCACCAGTTCTAAGTAACCATCCGGCAGCGAAAAAAGTAGTTATGATCAAGATATATTCACTCGCTTCTAAGCCCCAACCGAATGAATATTCTGTATTCCTTAGAAAGACTGAAGCTGAAATAACTAGCACCATAAAAAGAATAAGCCCGGCCCCAATATAAACCAACCCATTGATACAGCCATTATAAACGCTTATTATGAACTTTAACGTCCGTTTCACTTCCGACTACCTTTGTGTTTGAGAACCCCTTCAAGAAATTCGATAATTAGATGTCTTATTGCTATCTAACCTAATCGCCATCCTTTTTGCTCAAACATTGACATGCTATAAAATGCCTGCTTTTTAGCCGGCTTTTCTGATCGAAAAATCAATCTAGCTAAATTGACGACAAATAACATGTTGAGACATTTATAGTGGGCGCGTGGGCGCCCACCGTTAATGTGCCTATTTTGCCACTATTTTCTTCAATTCCTCGACTCTTGCCGATTTTGCAATAGCGGCTTTCCAGCCTTCCTCATATGCCATATTTATATACCACTTCTCATCTTTCGGCGAAAATCTGATTTCCTCCATTCCGCTTTCCAAAAGCTTTCTGGTAATCTCTGCCTGAAGACTGACCTGAGCAGCATAGGTCTTGACTTCATATTCTTTAAATAAGTCGGTCAATACTTTCTTCTGGGCAGAATCCAGACCTTCCCACTTTTTCTTATTCATGAAAATGTAAACATCTACCGTCCAAATCGGAGGACCCCATATGTATTTACAGACTTCATGCCAACCCCAAGGCCTGATCTCCCGACCGCCCCACCAGAAACCGTCAACGGTTCCCCTATCCAGGGCCGTATAGACCTCGCCACCGGCTGTAGTTATTCCCTTACCTCCCAGTGCCTTAACAAGGGGTATATATATTGGAACAACACGCATGGTTAATCCCTTTAAATCTGGTTTTGTTCGTTTCTTATTGAGGTATCCCTGAAAACCTTGCCCGGTAGAAGCTCGGGCGAGAAATTCCAATCCTTTCTCATTGTGATATTTATTCATGAGGTCAAAAGCGCCATTTTCCCTATCATCCCATGCAAACGTTTTCATAAGTTTCATTGCATCTACTTCCGGAATTACGCCCGTGTTGTATGCCCCTGCAGTATAAGCTATATCAACGATCCCCTTTTGAAGGGACTCACATCCCTGGAATGGTCCGAAAACCTCAGGCCCACCAGCATAGGTTATACTAAGGTTCACGGCTTTCCCTTTTTCATTGATCATATCGATCAGCATCTGGAGACCTGGTTTTGACGGATCCATTTTATTCGGCCATGCAGACCAAAGTTTGAGTTCGACCGCTTCAGGAGCTGCTTGCACTAAATTTGTAATAGCAAAAAATGACATCATTGCTAAAACTGCTACAAAAACTATTAAGGTTCTTCGATTCTTGCCCATTTCCATACCTCCTTATTTTCGAAGTGAAATGAAGTAAAAAAACCGTTTCCCGTTTAACTTAGTTATCACCTCCTTATAACGTATTAGCTATCTCATTCATGCGCTCCCTTTTTTTGCTCCAAAACTCGAAAGATTTTTTCAGGGGTTAAGGGTTGTTCCTTGAACCATATTCCAGTTGCGTCATGG
>CAZUHR010000535.1:0-1861 GCA_964620335.1 uncultured Desulfobacteraceae bacterium | reverse complement strand
GGTGGCCATATCTGCTTCTATATCCCAAGCTGTCACTTCTACAAGAATTCTGAGATATTCATTTCATATCACGAACAACCCTCTTAAAACTTAAAACCGAAGATGCCTATCATTGCTCCCCGTTTATTAATAGTATTCTTCAAGTTCTATGGAGTTAATAAGTGGTTGAAAGTCGTTTTTCAGTTAGGTTCGAAAAAAATTTTTAGCCCCTCTTGACAACCTCAAAATTGGGATTACTTATTTTTTAAAGTGAACATCGATCGGTAACCTTTCGCAAAGCTCTGATAATAGTTGAACAAAGTCGCACATTTTGGATTTTAGGAAGCTGTTTTTAGGGCTTTTTAACTGTTAGGGAACCAAGATTAAAAACCCATGAAAGGAGGGATACGCAATGTTATTTAGAAGAATGACTGGTTGGCCCACAGGGGATTGGACGAGTCCATTCGAGGAATTGGAACGTATGAGAAGGCAGATGGACTTACTTTCTGAAGGCCTTACACGAGGGGTGTGGAGCAGGCCTGCAGCCGGTGTGTTTCCTCTCATGAATGTGACCGAGGCCAAGGAAAACTACTATGTCCGCGCTGAGCTTCCCGGTCTCAAAGCCGATGAGTTGGATATCTCAGTGACAGGGGACACTCTCTCCATATCGGGCGAGAGGAAGCTTCCTGTTGAAGACGAGAAGGCCCAGTATCATCGAAGAGAAAGGGAAGCCGGCCGATTCAGCCGGATCGTCAGCCTGCCCGGCCAAATTGATACGGGCAAGGTGGAGGCGCATTGTAGCGACGGGGTCCTCACGGTGGTCCTGCCCAAAGCGGAAAAGGCAAAGCCGAAACAGATTGCCGTGAAAACATCCTAAATGGAAAGGAGGGATAAGAAATGTCAGACACTGAAAGCAAAGCCCTTCAGGCAAAAGAGAAAGCGGAAGTGGCTACACCTGCCGAGCAGACAAGGCCGGGGCTGGTCTTCACACCGGCAGTGGATATCTTTGAAACGGATAAAGAGATCACGCTGGTGGCCGATATGCCTGGCGTGAAAGCGGAAGACCTGAACATAGATCTCCACGAGAACGTTCTTTCCCTTGACGGTGATGTGAAATCACCCGAGGGGACCGATGAGGTGGATGTCATAAGGGAGTACCGCACAGGCAAGTACTACAGGCAGTTCACCCTATCACAGGTCATTGACCAGGCAAAAATAGATGCTTCACAGAAGGATGGTGTCCTTCGGTTGAGGCTTCCGAAGGTTGAAGCTGCAAAACCTCGGAAGATAGCCGTTAAGAGTTCATAAAAAAGCGGCTTGAAAAAAGGCTTTCCAGCAAAATCCCCGGAGCGGCGTAAGAATTCAGGAAAAAGCAATAAAAATGCTTATTCAAAAAGCCGCTCTGAGGTTCAATCTGTGGTTTAGGTATCTGCTTGGAGGGGGTTTATCACTGAGGGTTCTTTAGATCAGTTTCTTTGCATTAGATAGGATACGGCATTTTCAAGCCCGTCAATGGTCAGTTCGTACATGGGGAAGATCTCCCGGATGACGTTGATGGTGCGGGTGTAAGGCCATTCATCAGCCATTTTCGGGTTAAACCAGGCAGATTTGGGGAAGGTTTCTGCGATAAATCTGAGCCTTTCGTAACTGGGCTTCATTGTTCTCTCTTCAATGTGGATGGAGCCGTCGGTTGCCATCAGTTCATAGGGGGCCATGCTCGCATCCCCGACAATAATGAACCGCGTTTCGGGGTCAAGACGCACCAAATCGTCTACCTTGAATGGTTTTCTGAACCTGGGAGGATCTTCCCAGAGATTATCGTAAATCGTGTTATGAAAGAAAAAGGTCCTCAGTTCTTTAAACTGGGCGCGGCTATAGTTAA
>CAZUHR010000534.1:0-1863 GCA_964620335.1 uncultured Desulfobacteraceae bacterium | reverse complement strand
TTGCGCGGCGCTTGCCGCCGTCTTTCCGGAGGGTCTTTTTGGCGGGTCAGTTTAGTTGCTTTGAGCTTTCAGCTTTCAGCCTTGAGCTTTGAACTTTGAACTTTGAGCTTACTTATCGTGTATACCGACTTTTATAAACTGAAAGAAAAACCCTTCAATCTGACCCCCTCCTCAAGGTTCCTTTTTCTGGGGGAGGTTCACAAGGAGGCTCTGGCCATCTTAACTTACGGCGTTGTTGAAAGAAAAGGCTTTGTCCTTTTGACGGGAGAGGTTGGCACAGGCAAAACAACAATGGTACAGGCACTCCTTGGGGATCTCGATAAAACCTTCAAATATGTCCACCTTTCCAACCCCCTTTTATCGCCGGCAGATTTTAGGGATTATCTGGGATTTTTCATTCTAAACAAAAAGGTTCATTTTGAATCTAAAACCGGCTTTCTTTTTGCGTTTGAAACTTTTTTGAGAAAATGCCATCAGCACCAGGAAAACTTTACTTTGATTATAGACGAAGCCCAGAAGCTATCTTTCGAGCTTCTTGAAGAGATTCGACTATTGTCCAATATGGAAACCGCTGATGATAAATTGATCAACATCTTTCTTGTTGGACAGCCCGAGCTTAATGAAAAACTGAGTGATCCAAGGTGCCGGGCACTTCTCCAACGCATCAGCATTCGTCATCACATAACGCCTATGGATTTCAAGGGCACCAGGGACTATATGGCCACCCGATTAAAAATGGGCGGGTCCAAAAGCGGTGATGAAATTTTTTCCGGAAGCGCTGTTAAGGCCATCCATCAATACTCGGAAGGCTACCCGAGAATGATTAACGTCCTTTCGGATAACGCACTTATTCTTGGCTATTCAAGAGGAAAAAGGAAGATCAGTCCCTCGATGATAAAGGAATGTTATGAAAATCTGCAACTTGATAGGTCCTTTTTGAAAAATAGGCTCTATAAATCAAAATTACGTGAGATCAAAACAGAGAAATCTTCTCAAACCGGCCGTCGTTGGAAGTGGGCTGCTGTTCTTTTTTTTATTATAGCGATTCCGATCGCAGTTATGAGCTGGTATGGGAAAAATATCTTTTTCAAATTAGTTCCCCTTCCACCGGTGAGTGACCAGTCAACACCCGATGCTGCGCGCAAAGACCGAATCGGGGCGATAAAAAAGACCGATAAAAATGCTGACAGTGTAGTGACGGAAAATACAGCACCCGACAAGATTGTAACAGAACGGATTTTGGTAAAAAAGAAACCTGATGAGCCGTATCAAGTCGCTGCCGTAAAGGCTCCGGCCGGTCCAGGAGAAGTTTCTGCTGGTGAAATCGTAGATGAAAAGACCGATGAACAGAAAGTCACATCAGAAAAAGGGCCCCCAGAATGGGCAAGGCCTGTCAATGAAAAAGACAAAGAGCCATGGAAAATAGCTAATGCCAAGAACGGCGATACCCTTGAAGTGATGGCGATAAATGTTTATGGGCGTGCCAACGAAAATATCTATAAACTGATTCAGGAACACAATCCCGAAATAAAAGATATCAATAGGATTGGTGTGGGCCAAAAAATTGTTTTTCCCCCACTTTCGTCAATAGAACATGGCCCTACCTATACGGTCCATGTTGTCTCTTTTAGGCCTGTTGAGAGCGCCCTTGATATGTATAAAAAGTTGACAAAAGAGGGTTATGAGGTATTCATCATACCTGTACAAGATGCCCAGAAGGGTAAGACCTTCAAGGTTACGATGGGTAATTTTAAATCCCTGGGGGAAGCGGAAGATTATGCGGCCACAATCATTGAAAAAGGTCTCTTTGACCAAGCGAAAGCTATCCGGTTGGATATGAGGTGAGGAAGGTAAAACCATGGG
>CAZUHR010000533.1:0-1882 GCA_964620335.1 uncultured Desulfobacteraceae bacterium | reverse complement strand
AGATCGAGTGTTCCGCTTGCTTCAGCCTGGTTATCCTCTACCGCACGAATCGTCATAAGAGTAGACCACCCAGCCCAGCTCATATGGCCGTGCTTCGACGCGAATTACCCGGTGGTGTACGACCTAATTCTGCTTATCGTAAAGCTGAGGGGACGGGAAACGTAAGCCGAAAACCTATTTTAAAGCCCCAAATTTATTCAAAATGAAGGCATTCAAAAAAGCCCGCTACTTTCCCGGTCCCTCTCCAGTGCCTTGTTGGCAGCCAATTGAGGCTATGTAATGGTGGCGCAATGGTGTAGCACACCAGTTCCTTACCTCGTCAGTTGCTATTGTGTTTCATCACTCTCATGATCGGTTATAATTTCTTGTCTCTCTTGTTTGTACTGATCATATGTGGGGGTCTCTTTACCCGGCGGTGAAGGCTGATCCGCGTGTTTCATTTCTTGAACCTGGTTGGAGCCCTCATACATACCTCGGAAAAAGCCATCACGAACCTTTTCGTTATTCGAACAAGAACAAATGCAAATCATAAAAAATAGTATAATTACTGAAAAACTTAATGATAATTTCAAGATGCCCTCCGGAATAGCCAACCCACTAGTTTTTGGACATTAAATCCGACGCCGCATGATCACAAAGCTTTGTGCTGAAAGTGGTTTTAGTGGCTTATCGCGAAAGCTCAGCAGCGGCGATTAGCCGTCCGCTGAAGCGCTTTGTTGGCCATTTGCCTTGAATCCTTCATGGAACATGACCTTGCCTTGCGGGAAACCCTCATCGAATGAAAGAGCAAAGAACACCTCTTGGGGAACGCCCTCGAGGCCAAGGTCGCTGACGTTTTGGAACCCGAATTTCTTGTAGTATTCCGGATGCCCCACTAGACAACAGCCTTTAGCATTTAGGTCTTTCAGCCGTGATAGCCCTTCCTGTATCAATGCTTTGCCGATACCTCTGCGCTGGTATTCCGGCAGTACTGAAACTGGGCCTAGTCCATACCAACCTTCCGTGCCGTCTGAAATAGTTACGGGAGAGAATGCAATATGTCCCACAACACGGCCATCCACATCTGCAACGAGTGATACCGTGAGAGCCTTGGCGGCGCGTAACGCCTCGATGATGAACTGCTCCGTATGGTTGCTGACCTCCAAAGTCTCAAAGGCAGCAACTGTTACCTCAGTTATTGCGCCAATGTCCGTGCTGGTTTCAGGTCTGATAGCGATTTTAGCTTTCATACGTCCGAGTTTCCTTTCATATCCGGCCAACGCCGGAGCAGAGAGGTGCGCCGGATACGGCGAATCCTTTTCCAGCGACTTGTTATGCCTTGGTTCCCATAGCACAATATGAAAAAAACGGCTTACCTACCTTTTTTGCAACATGTGCGCCTGAAAATCCGGCATTGGACAGCAGGCTGACGGCTTCATCAGTTGAATATGTGGTAAAGATGTCTTTGCTTAGGTTTAAGTTGCTCATCTGTTTATCATCTCGAAACCCGATCGCAATCATGCCGCCTGTTTTTATTACTCGGAATATCTCTATGAAGTATTTTCTTGGATCCTTCCAAAAATACAGAGTGTTTGTTGAGCACACTTTATCAAAAGAGCCGTTTTCAAATGGCAGGCTTCTACATTCTCCTTTTCGCAACCTTACCCTTCCACTGGGAATGTGTTTCTTATTGACTCTGCTGGCTAGCTTCAACATCACCCCTGAAAAATCAATTCCTTCGACAACTCCTTCTGTTGTGATTTCCGCCATTTTATTAATCAATTTCCCTGGCCCAAAACCTATTTCCAAGACCTTATCACCACTTTTCAATTCGAGCATATCCATAACAAACGCATTGAGGTCGGCATTACCATCATTAAATATTTTGGTCATCACATAACGA
>CAZUHR010000532.1:0-1888 GCA_964620335.1 uncultured Desulfobacteraceae bacterium | reverse complement strand
TTGGTTACGGACTTGACTACGATGAAAAATACAGATATTTGCCTGATATCTGTATGCTGAAATAGGAGAACCTGTTCCTTATAAACAGGAGGGTGCTATGATAATCAAATGTGAAAAATGTGGAACGAAGTTTAGCTTTGAAGAATCCATTCTTAACAAGAATGGTTCCAAAGTCAGGTGTTCCGTTTGCAAAAACGTTTTTTTAGCCTATCCCCCGGTACTGGTTACGACCGATCAGGAGGAGGTTGTTTCCGCTGCAGAAGATGGATTTGAAAAGACCATCGCCTTGGATTCACCGCCTACCTTTGATGATGTTGCCGCAGGTATTGACCAGGGAGATGAGGAGATCGATTTTGATGGGCTTTTTGATAAACCCGTGGAAGGCGCGGACAGTGAAGAAGGTGTGTCTTTTCAGGATATTGAAAGAAAAGCAGATGATATAGACGAAAAGTCTTTTGGTGATTCCTTAATGGATGAAGGTTTTAGCCCAACGAATATAGAAAAAGAAGCCAAGGGCGATATTGAAGCAATAGCTGTTCCTGCTCAAAAAATGACCGGCAAATCCCATCTTTTGACTGTTTTTTTTGTGATTATACTGATTCTTTTGGGTTCGGGCGCGGCGGTTTTCTTCTTTGCTCCAGATCTTATTCCCGATTCAGTACCTTTTTTGAAGAAGGAAAAGAAGCAGGTAATAACCGACACCGGTGTACGTCTACTCACACTCAAGGAAGTAACAGGCGCCTTTGTTGGTTCGAAAGAAGCGGGACAACTTTTTGTAATTCGGGGTATGGTTGGGAATAACTATCCGAAGAGCCGGAGTTTTATTTTAATAAAGGGAAATATTCTGGATAATAAGGGGAGTGTTGTTAAAAGTAAATCGGCCTATGCCGGAAATACATTTAAGGACGAGGAAATCAAGGTTATGCCTTTAGAGGAAATCAATAAGGCCTTAAAAAACCGCATTGGTATGGACAAAAAAAATTTTAACGTAGCGCAGGGTACCTACATCCCATTTATGATTGTATTTGAAAACTTGCCGGAAAACCTGAGTGAATTTACCGTTGAGGCGGCTAGCTCTTTTCCCGGCAAATCGTAATCTGACAAGAACTTCCCGTTGATTTACAAGCTAAAAAGGGGCGTTATATGCCCCTTTATCCTTTCGGAAGGTTCATATGGTAATAAGTAGAGACACGAACGACTCGGTTTCATCGCTCGGCGCCAGAAAAGTCATGCGTGGGCTGGTCATGTTAGTGGGTATTCTTGTGTTAGGTACCGTGGGATATATGGTTATAGAAAAATGGGAATTGTTAGACGCACTATACATGACTGTTATTACCATTACCACGGTGGGTTTCAAGGAAGTCAAGGACATTTCGGAGGCAGGAAGGATTTTTACTCTTGTCATTATTTTTACGGGAATGGGAATAATGGCATATACCCTCGGCATGGTGGCTCAGGTCATGGTAGACTTTCAGATCAGGTCCATTTTTGGGAGGAGAAAATTGGGATCAAAAATAAAATTGCTTAAGAATCATTACATTATATGCGGGTACGGTCGTATCGGCAGAATAATTTCACAGGAGTTAAAGGAAAACAGGGTCCCCCTACTGGTTATAGATAATAATCCCGAATCAAAACAGGCCCTTGATAGTCACGAGATTCCTTATATCATCGATGATGCCACAAGCGAAGATATCCTGATTGAGGCCGGCATCGAAAGGGCAAAAGGGTTGGTCGCGGTTGTGTTGTCTGATGCTGATAACCTGTTTATTACAATGACAGCGAGGGTCTTGAATCCGAAATTGTTTATACTTGCGCGGACTGATGAAGAGCACGCTCAAAGGAAGCTTTTAAGGGCCGGTGCAAACCGTGTGGTGATGCCTTACAG
>CAZUHR010000531.1:0-1889 GCA_964620335.1 uncultured Desulfobacteraceae bacterium | reverse complement strand
CCGGCCCTTTACCCGGCTCAAACCCGGGTCTTACTTCGACACCGGGTGGAAGAAGAGGCGTGACCGGTTTTTGCTCTTCCTTAAAGTTCCCCAAGAGCCTGTCCATAAGGCTATCGCCCTTGGATACAGAAATGTTTAATGTGAGAAACAAGCCGACCATTATGGCCGCTGCCAGCACAAGTGTTTTTTTCCTTCCCGCTTTCTTCATGTCAAACCTCCTTTTTCAAATGAAGCGCCTCTGAACCCGCTTGCTACCGAAGGCACAGCTTAATAATTTCAACTCCGGTACGGCAGGTCTTAACACAGCATTACATCACATTTTCTCCGAAGGGACCTGTTGACCTACAGCCTGTTGATGATTAGCGATAAATATAGATTAGCCGCCTTAATAAATCAAGTCAAAAACTATTTTAAGAGGTTTTGCGGTTGATCACGGCGCATTGTGTCATGACTCGTTCCGGTGGTCACTTGCTCTTTTGGAATCATTATCAACCGCAAGGGCCTCGATCGCCCTTATGAAATTCCAATTCCAGCTCAATTGCCTGACCGCCTTGTACAGTGCCTCGGAAGCGGCCTTTTGCATTAAAACCTTTTTTAAATAAGCTGTCAAGATGGATGCACGGTAAAAGGCGCCGGCCTGAAATTTACCGCGCCAGGTAGGCTCATGGGAGTCTTTAGGGTACAATGACAGCGAGAGAATTACGGCGGCCGATAAAGGATAACATCCGTAAGGCTCGAACCACCTGATCTCGACTTCAATACGGCCTTGCTGGTTTTTTCCATGAAGCAAATTCTTGGATACCTTTATTTGCATGCGCCTTAGTTCTTCGGCGAGCGCATCATAAACTATAAGCTCGCGTGGTTTTTCCAGGGCCCAGGAGTGGTCTCCAATCCTGTACCATAACCCGGAATCCAGGCCTCGTATCGGACCAAGGCACAAGTTGACACTCTTGTCAGAGGGAATGGTAAAGGAGGGTTTTCCGTGGGGCTCATAACGGATGGAAACTACATTACTGGTGGCACAGCCCCAAAGACATAGCAACAATACAAGAAAAAACAGGATTTCCGGGTATCTGCGATGTTTTCCCATATGAGGTCAATTTCAGATAGGGTATTTCGGATAGGCCGGTTCCTCAAAATGTCCCCGGTAGTTCAATGCCAGACCCCTGAGTATCCTATCCATGTCTTCCAAGCTTTTGATGCCAATGTCCCAAAAATCTATTCCCCTTTTACAGAAGTATTCCCCGTGGGGATAGCTGGGCAGCCCAGGGTCATATTCAGAGAAAAAATACCGGTATGTGGAGTCCACGAGGTACCACCTGTCTTCCAGAAATACCTCTATAAAGCTGTGGCCCTCAGTCATTGTAAGGGGATTTTTCAGGTATTGATATATCCAGTCCACATTTGCAGTTACCACCATGCGGGCAGGTATCCTGACCGCCCTGAACAGGGTTATCTGGGCCAGTGCGTAGTCGCTGCATCCACCCAGGACCCGGCTTTCGTAAAGCTCATCAGCAGTTCGCATAAAGGCCTGCGTCTTGAACCATCTGTCATAGGTAAAATATTGCCACATGTACCGCATGGCTTTAAAAAGCCTTTCTCTACGGGTCTTTCCGGATATCTTTTTGGCCTCGGCCTCTATTCGGGGTGTGACAGTGCTTTGGCCCCCTCCCTTCAGCCAGACTAAAACGTCCTCCGGCAGCGGAGAATCATTAAACCTGCCAAAGTCAAATGGATATCCGGTGTCCACCAGGTGGGCACAGCCGGAAAACAGAAAGACGGAAAAAAAGGCAGTTGCGATTAATAAGTTTATTCTAAGAGCAAGTGGATACATCTAAAAAAATTTTTTAAATATTATATCGGTCATTTTATTGGATACACTGTATTGA
>CAZUHR010000530.1:0-1916 GCA_964620335.1 uncultured Desulfobacteraceae bacterium | reverse complement strand
ACGGAATAGAGCTAGGCCCTATATGTGGTGTCCATGCTCACTAAATTAAAGGCGTCCAATTGTTCAAATGGTCATCACAATTGAACTACCTCAAAGGGTCAAGGCCGTTCCCTTTTACACTTTTGCTGTCCTTCCGCTTGGGCCGCGGGCTTTATGCCTTCCTTCAATTTAAGTACCGAACTTCAGCCAGCCTCCTGGGTATGACCTTTCGATATTTGCACTTGGCAAAGCCCAGAGTTAGACTGGAATAGACTTCCCTTTCCTTGGGAAGGCCGAGGAGTTTACGAATTTCGGGGCTCCGGTTGCAGGCCGGGGGAATCAGGTCGTTAAAACAGGTGCCTACCCCCAATACTTCGGCCATAAATATTGCATGAAACGCGGAAATAGTGCAGTTGTTTTCACCCATGGGTTCGAGGATCGGGCTATGAAAAAGTATAAGGGCCTTGCAGTCTCGAAGGATTTCGTCCCCTCGCCCCTCCTTTTTCCACCTCAGGTACCACCGCATCCCAGGCATGACAAAATCTTGGAGTGTGCGGAAAATCTTATTTCCCACGCGTCTTTTGATAACGAAACGCGCTATGGGATTCCCGAGCGCCTTGTCTAGCTCTTGATACAGTTCATGGAGCAGCTTGGATAAGGCGTTGAGGGTCTCAGGCTTGTCGATGACAAGAACACCGGTGCTTTGCCGGGCTGTACCTGTGGGAGCCCTGTGAGATGCCTCAATGATCCGATTCAGAGTTTCCCTTGGAACAGGCTTGTCTTTGTACCGGCGGACTGAACGGCGCTGTTCCATGAGGGTAAGGAGGCAGTCCTCCGTGATCTCCAGAGGCCGGACCGGTTTGAATGCATCGAAATCCAAACCCTCCACCCGGATCGCGTCACTAGGGCAGACGGCTGTGCAATGTCCGCACACCATACAGAGTTCCTCCCTTTCCCGCGAAACGCGTGTGTGTTTTTCGTCTTTCTCCTCAAAGGTCTCGAGAATATGACGTGGACAGACCGTCCCACAAATCCCGCAGGCCGTACACTTCACATTGTCTATGCTGATCATGATCTTCCTTCCTTAATAATAGAGATAACCATTTTTACAATGCGTCTGGATCAGGCCCTTCATCCTTCTGGCCTCTCAATCCCGCCACTCGGTGCTTGAAGAGTATACTAGGTCCGGGCCTACCCCCATCTAATAATATACAACACCGACAAAGTCTGCTCCCAAAGACGTGTGTAAAAGGCGTATCAGGATGAATTCGGTTAATATATTGAATATATTAACCAAAATACTAACTGAAGACAAGGCGAAAATCCCGAACATGTCAAAGCGGTAGAGATATAGAGATGGATGTTTACTTTTCGCCATAGCCCATACCGCCCAAATGTCATTGCATATTAGGTGTAAATACGAGACAGTTAGGTTATCCGCAATCAAAACTAACCACCTTGTTCTTTATATAATTTGATGATAGAATTATAAAATTGTTTTTCTTGCATATTCGGAGCCGCAGGCGAGTGATCATAGCGCCCGTCTGATCTGTGAATCATACTCCCTGGGTTTAGTCAATGAAGGAACTTCAAAAATATCCCCCTGTGGAGATGAACAAAAGACCCGTATCAACAAAACCGCCGGGGTTTTACACATCTTTCCCGTTATCGGACCTTAATCCTCTCATAGTAAGTATTTTTGTCCTTTGGACCGCATTTTTTATCAGCGTTGCGGCTCCCGTTCATGCTGCCAACCTACCGCTCACAACTACCCAAGGCATTACTGATGACAAGAAGAAGAAAGCGCAACCTGAATTACCGACTCTTGCTGAAATAGAGAAAGCCATCGAGCGTACCAAAGAGAGAACAAGGCTTGCTGAATTATCTGAAAACGAACAGACCGCCCAGCAGGCAGGTGTATCTCTATCCGATCTTCA
>CAZUHR010000529.1:0-1929 GCA_964620335.1 uncultured Desulfobacteraceae bacterium | reverse complement strand
TCCCCACTAAAGATCCCATACTCTGTGGGTTCACCATGTAATATACCACAACTTTTCAATTACACATCAAAAAAGAGGGCCTGCGCAGGCAAACCCTCTTTTATAATACACAAATATGTTCAGAATTAGAAGGGATAGGATTCCAGTTCAATCACCCGATCAGCAATTTCTCTCTTCAGGGTCACCGAGTCAATCGGCTGGTACCTGGCTAGCTTTTTCACTCCGGCCAACTGCGTCCTGAGCATATCCCCTTCTTCTACATAGGCAATGACCTGCTTGGCCCAGGTTTCGATCTTGGGGATCATCTCATCCACATAGACCTTCACAGCCGCAATTTGATATTTTGCCTTGTCTTCTCCCTGCTTTTCAATAATTTTCAGTGTTCGTAAAAGTCCGCTCTCCATTGCAAAAATCTCGATCACGATATCGGCAATCTTGGCCAATACCTCCTGTTCCCTGTCCAATTTGGCCCCAAATTTCTGGGCAGCAACACCAGCGACCATAAGCGCAAGCTTCTTCGACATCTTGACCATGTGCTCCTGCAGCGCAAGAGGTGTATCAGGCAACTCCACTGAAAGAGGCGAATATGTCATGAGCTCCCCGGCAATGCCCTGGGCCGCCTGCAGAAGATTTAATCGTCCCTGCATGGCTCTCTTCATCATGGTGCCCGGGACAAGCATCCTGTTGATTTCATTTGTGCCTTCCCATATCCGGTTGATCCTGGAATCCCTGTAGAGCCTCTCAGCCGGGTATTCTGCACAAAAACCGTATCCGCCCAAGATCTGCACATACTCATCAACACAGAAGTCAAGGGCCTCCGAGCCATAGACCTTGGTAATAGAGCATTCAGCAGCATATTCCTCTATGGCTTTTGCATTTTCAGAACCGCTCTTCTTGGCCTCTGCATCCAAAAGGGCCAGCCTGGCATCAAACATCCCTGCAAGGCGGTACATCATGCTGTCGCTCATATAGGTGCGGACGGCCATATCGGCAAATTTGTTTTTGATCATCCCAAAAGAGCTGATGGGGACCTTGAATTGTATTCGACCGTTCGCGTATTTGACGGATTCTGTCAAACATCTCTTGCACCCGCCTACTGCACTGGCACCAAGTTTCCAGCGGCCTATATTAAGAATATTGAAAGCGATCTTGTGACCTTTGCCGACTTCATACATTACATTTTCGACCGGTACCTTGGCGTCCTCCAGGATCAAAGGACGCGTGGAAGACCCGTGCACACCCAGCTTCTTCTCTTCCGCACCGGTGGAAACTCCTGGGAAATCTTTCTCCACGATAAAACCGGTAAACTCTTCTCCGTTCACCTTTGCATAAACAATAAAGCTGCTGGCATAACCGGCGTTTGTGATAAACATCTTTTCACCGTTTAAAATATAATATTTGCCGTCGTCTGAAAGCACAGCCTTTGTCCTGGCGTTCAAAGCATCCGACCCGGCTCCTGCTTCGGTCAGGCAGTAGGCACCGCACCATTCTCCAGAGGCCAGTTTGGGCAGGTACTTTGCCTTTTGTTCCTCATTTCCAAAATATACGATAGGAAGGGTTCCTATCCCTGTGTGGGCACCGTAAACCACGCTGAATGAGCCTGCATTCCCCATTACCTCTGCCACAATGGTGGTGCTGACCTTATCCAGTCCTAACCCTCCGTATTCCTCCGGTATATCAGTGCTGAGAAGGCCTAGTTCTCCTGCCTTTCCCAGAAGCTCAAGGACCAGATCGTGATCCTTTTCTTCAAGCCTATCAACTAAAGGCGTTACTTCCTTTTCTATAAAATTACTGCCGGTCTCATAGATCATCTTGTGTTCATCAGTAAAATCCTCTGGAGTAAACACCTCATCCGGGGCCACATCCGTGATCAAAAACTCACCCCCTGCAAAAATCTTTTTATCAGCCATTTTATCACTCCTTATTTCA
>CAZUHR010000528.1:0-1935 GCA_964620335.1 uncultured Desulfobacteraceae bacterium | reverse complement strand
TAGATCCTTGTAAACATTGATTCCGAAGACTTGTTAACGGCCGAGAAATGTGATTTTGAAAGGCGTTTCCGATTGGTTTGCGAAAGTTTTTTCTGGCTTAATGTAATATGATTTTCATATGTCAGATTTTTGATATTTATGGAGATTGGCAAGCTGTCACACCTTTTCAAAAGAACCATTTTTATTTTATATTCTCAATAACAATATTTTGCTATAATTGGTATGTTGTTTGGATCTCAACCTAATACAATCCACTTCCTAAAAAAGGAGAATTAAAATGGTAAAAAAATGCGGTTTATTAATTATTCTCATATTTTTATTCGTAACACCTGTGATTGCTGCTGAATTTGCCATTTCTTTTGAATGGGGGGATATACCGCTCTGCACCTCAGGTCAACCGAATAGTGTCCCAAATCCAAGGTTTGTTCTTTCAGCTGTCCCGGAAGGCACAAAATTCATTCAATTTACAATGACTGATCTTGATGCGCCCAATTACAACCATGGTGGCGGAACCATTGAGTACAAAGGCAATAATATCATCGAACCCGGTGCCTTTACATATCTGAGCCCCTGCCCACCAAGCGGTTCACATAGTTATCAGTGGACTGCAACAGCGAAGGAGAAAACCGGGTTTTTAAGCGGATCCATTGGCACGGCAAAAGCCGTTAAAGTCTATCCTGAATAAAGCAGCTTTTTATCAAAACATATAGAGAGATTAGGGACATTAAATTATAAACATTAATTTAAGCCTTCATTTCATTCAGCATATTATTTATGGAATGTCCCAATAAACCCCGAATAACTCCAGCGCCCAACATGGCGGTGGACACTGAACCGGCGCTACGCTGTCGCTCCGCCACGGCAGGTCAGCTCCACATTAAGGGTGGTCATATCTGCTCATGAACAGAAATTTCTAATGCCAAATCTATGAGATATCCGAATAATACATAAACGCAGGATGAAAACCTATTTGGCTGTAATTGGCAAGATCACACCAGTTTTGTCTTCAGATTTTAAAAGAAATCTTGTAAGATCCCCCTGAATTTATTTTGCCAAACCTGATTTGAACTTATCCCCATTTAGTGGACACACCAAAAAGCGTAATTTATAGGAGATGTGCTGAATATCTAATGTGTCCGACAGTTTCCTACGCCTGGCTGAAATGAGGCAAAGGTCAAGGAGTGTTTAAAGGTATGTGGACCAAGGAAATCAAAGAGCTGGAAAGAAGAAAGGGGATCGCCCACAAAATGGGGGGAGAGAAGAATGTCTCTCGCCAGCATAAAGCCGGGAAGATGACCGTCAGAGAGCGTATCGACGCCTTATGTGACCGGGGCTCGTTCCTTGAAAGGGGAATCCTGGCCGGTGTCCCTACATACGATCAGGCGGATAAAAGCCGCCTTATTGGGCTCATTCCCTGTCCCTTTGTCATGGGCATAGGAAAGATAAACGGTGAACGGGTGGCGATTCACGGGGATGATTTCACCATTAAGGGCGCCTCTGTGGGAAGGATGTACAAGGCCAAGAGGGGATATTTTGCCAAGATGGCCCGTTCCTTCAGGCTCCCAATAGTGAGGCTGGTTGAAGGGGCGGGCGGCTCCATAAAGGAGATATTGGAAATAGGATATACCGAGCTCCCCTCTGGAAATCAGGAAGGCACCCAGCATGAAAACGAGGCCCTGTCCGAGGTCCCGGTGGCGGCGGCGGGTTTTGGGGCCATTGCAGGTCTGGGGGCACTTTTTATGGTCAAGAGCCATTTTTCCGTGATGGTCAAGAAACAGTCCCAGGTCTTTGTGGGCGGCCCCCCGCTGGTGAGATCGGCATTTGGTGAAGAAACGACCAAAGAGGAACTGGGGGGATACAAAATCCATACCCGCCTCACGGGCGTTGTGGATAACGAGGCCGAAGACGAGAAAGACGCCCTAAACCAGATAAAGA
>CAZUHR010000527.1:0-1979 GCA_964620335.1 uncultured Desulfobacteraceae bacterium | reverse complement strand
AGGTCTCATTATGGAAAGAGGTGTTGCCGTCGGGCTGCTTGATTACATCAGCCAAGAGCACCGGCCCTGCAGTCTGAAAAGCAACCCACTTAAGTTCAGGTGGTCGTGCTTCTTTTAGTCTTTCAAGTAGCGCGTAAAAACCCGGTGCCGTCTCAGGAGTAGTGGCAAAATAGTCCAGATCCTGCTCTTCATATTTGTCATAAAATTCAAAGAGTTCCTGTTCCCTCTCCGGTGATGGATCCAGAATAACCTGTCTCTTTTCACGATTAAAAACCAAACAAGGGATCCCCTCAAGCATATGTTTTATACTGCGGCTTAGTACCGGCAGGCAGGGTGCCTCTGGAAAATTATCCAGGATCACCTGAACCGCCCGTTTGATGTCCCTGTATGGGACATAAGCCATCATTGTGGCTGCAAAATTCGGCCTGTCCATAACCCGTTTCCCCGGCTATTTACTCCTTAAATATTTATCCTTAATTCATTCGTAAAAAGTCACTCCTAGACGGCAAATTAGAGAATCCCCTTCCAATGCCGGGGCCTTATTCCCCGGTATAGGCAGCATGGTTTTGCATTGAGACCATGGCGAAGCTTGCCCGTCGTCAGTGTGGCGCGGCATGGGTCTCTTGGAAAGGACGTATCTTTCGGATCAAAGCTACTCCGGCCTGTACTGCGGCCCGAGTCGTGGTCTGCATTGCACTGAACTAATGGTATCCACATCCTTTCGTTCCGGCAGGCCGCAGCGAGGGCCGCTTGCAACTTAGGAGTGGATGCGGACTGGAGAAGAGTCCTATGCCGAGCCGTCTAAACTAAATTCTTATCTACGCTGGACGGGCCATGGCGATCTCTTTTCAAATTGCGCACTCAAACTTCTGCCGAAAGTGTCGAACGCCCCCATTCCCGCAAACAACCGGCCTGGTGCACGGATATTAAATGCCGAGGCCACGACAAAGTGTCCCTTCAGGGGCTGTTTAAGGCTGAAATTTCAGACTTCGTTAACATTCCATAAAACTCATCCTATACGGCTTTCGAAAAGAGACCCCCATGGCCCTCTTTCAACCGTCAAATTATGAGAAGCCAAGCTTGCCCGCCGTCCGGCGGGCGGGGCATGGGGCTCTTCAACAGAACCCATATTCCCATACCTTCAGCCTTATACCTTATACCTGCCACCTTAAAAGAAGAGTGCCATGCCTAGCCTTGAACGCAGATGTAGAAACCCACCGCCAGGTCTTTATTCCCCAGCAAACGACCTTTCAAACCAGGTGAACTTGACATCCAATGAGTTCGCCCAGGATCTTCAAATCTTCCAGATAATCTCCGAAAACCAGCGCGTGGTGATTCCCCTCCGCCCTCTTAATAAACTCCCTTGCATTGCGGATTTTAATAGTCAAGGTATTCCTGCAGGTGGTCGTGTCCTCGCAAGCCATTATCTCGCCTCTGACCGCCGCCATCCTTTCCAGGTTCCGGTGCGCTCGAGCCAGGGTAACTTCTGCGCCCAGCGGGACTTCGGTAAATGCGGTCACGCCTCCCCTCCCGTGGTAATCCCTCAGCGTGTAAGGCAAAGGATCTTTGTCAAACCCCTGCATCCGGGTGGGAAGGATACAATGGGATATCTTGATCAAGTTGCTCTCCGGGTCGGCGCGTACGATATTGCCGAGAAAGGTGGTTTTTTTGGACAGATATCCCAGTACTATCTTGGTCAGCAGACCCGGGATATCCATTTCACATCCACAGGGGATACCTTTGTCTTGAAGATATGACATCCCCATACACGGATTGGCTATCCGCCCCGAGAACTTGGCGGAAAGTGTGATTCCGAGGCAGTTTATAGCCATGGCGTTGGCGCTTTTCCTTTTCAGAATATTTTCTATGGCAAGGCACACGGCTGCGGATTTTTTAAGGTCATCCATGGATGGCTCTCTGACTTTTTCCGCTCCTTTTATCCACTCTTCGGCCAGAGTCGCCGTCTCCCCGGGATCCAT
>CAZUHR010000526.1:0-1992 GCA_964620335.1 uncultured Desulfobacteraceae bacterium | reverse complement strand
TAGCGTGTGCATACTTGCTGTAGAGTATTTTTCCGTAAAGCATCCCGGGGCGTTTTAAGTCATCAATATAGACCGCCTTGCCCGTTACTTTATCCGCTTCTATTGTCCTTGGAATACTTTTTCCCACAAACAGATGGTCAGACATCTTATCCTCCTATGGGTATTTGCCTCTTTATTTCATCATTTTGGCGGCCATCTCAATGGCCTCGACAATCTGAACGTATCCGGTGCAGCGACAAAAATTACCCGCAATGCCTGTTCTTATGTCATTCTCCGCTGCATTTGGATTCTGATCCAAAAGGGCCTTTGCTGACATAATCATCCCGGAGGTGCAATATCCACATTGGACACCGTTGTTTTCAAGAAAGGCCGTCTGAATTGGGTGCAACGTGCCGTCTTCATTTGCGATTCCCTCAATCGTTATTACTGACTTGCCTTCTATCTCATAAACAGGGTACAGACACGAATTTACGGCATCTCCATCGACTACAACCGTGCATGCACCACATTCACCCACACCACATCCTTCCTTGGCTCCGGTCAATTCAAAATACTCCCTCAATGTCTTTAAGAGTGACCAGGTCACAGGCACTTCGGCGATTACAGGATCACCATTTAGGGTAAAAGAAACCGATACCTTTTTCATCTTGAACTCCTTTGATTCAATTGATTGAGGAATTGCGGAATTAGGAATTCAGGAGTCCTTCAAGAAAGAATTCCTGAATTGTATTTTCGGCTTGTTCGCGTTTAACGGTTCTTGATATTTTCAGCAGCAAGCCTTGCCATGCGACCTACATAGACTTCTATAATCTCCCTTCGATACCATGCCACACCTCTCAGGCTGTCCCTGGGTGAACAGCACTCCGGCGATGCAGAAATTCTACCTGCCTCTCTTAAGACCTCATCGGTTAAGGGCTTCCCCTTTAAAAACTCTTCTGCATTGTATGCCCTGACTGGCGTCGGTGCGGCAACAGTCAGTGCAATTCTTGCATCGGAAACCGTATCACCATCCAGATTAAGAGACACAGCAACCCCCAAAAGGGGAAGATTCATTGCCTTTCTTCTTGAGTGTTTCCAGTAGGCACTTCCGAAATGCTCCATTTCGCCAGGTATTTCAAACTCAACAAGGACCTCGTTCTGTTTCCGAACGGTCCTATATGTGCCGGTAAAAAATTCGGAGAGGGGTACGCTTCGCCTTCCTTCCGTGCCTTCCAATACCACCTGGGTATCAAGCACCAGCAGAGGCCCTGCAGTATCCGCTGATGGAGCTGCATTACAGATATTTCCCCCTATTGTTGCAACATTCCTTACCTGCACCGATCCTATAAGGGAAGCGCCATCATGCAAGGCGGACAGTTCGGATTTGACTAATTGGGACTGCTCTAACATCCTGTGAGTGGTCAAAGCCCCGATATGATAACCACCGTTTTTCTTAATATACCTAAGATCCTTGAGGCCTCGCAGGGAAATCAAAACCTCCGGAGCCCTTTTCGTGTTCCTGATCTTGACCATTACGTCGGTTCCCCCTGCAATTAGGGTAGCCTTTGGTCCATACTCCTTTAAAAGGCTGAATACCTCTTCCAAACTCTCAGGCTTTTTATAATCATATTCAATCATTTCCAAACCCCCTAATCCGGAAAAGCCGGTAAATCAGAAATTCAGAATCCAGAATCTAATCGTCTCTATTATCAAATACCCTTTTACTCTTTCGTTCCGATCTAGGTAAAGATCCGTAGTCAACCAACTCAATGGTGCCACTTACCATAATTTGCTTTTTTATTTCTCCGGCTATTTTCTTTGCCAAATCTTCATCCTGACTGCTTTCAACCCCCTTGTCGCGCTCAACCTTCACTGTCATATAGTCTTTCCCGTCCGCCTTTCTGTCCAGGATAATCTGGTATTCACTCCCAATCCCTTCGATCCCGGATAAAACATGGTCAACCTGTCCCGGATAGATATTGACGGCACGAAAGATGATCATGTCATCGGAAC
>CAZUHR010000525.1:0-1996 GCA_964620335.1 uncultured Desulfobacteraceae bacterium | reverse complement strand
GTGCGCCCTTACCTTGATCCTTGCCGTCTCCTTTATGGACCTTGGAGGCTCAAGGACCGTCCCCTCAATTGTAACATCCTTGCGCTGTTTTGCTATGGGCAACAACTGGGAAGGCTTTTGCTCCTGCAAATCCAGGAAAATACCGACGAAAAAAAATGTGGCAAGCAGGCATAAAAGACTTAATCTGGACGGGAGTAAGAGTGTTGCAAAAAGGAGAACTATTATTGACAGAAATATAGGGAGCAGCAACCAATGAAAGGAGGAGAGTACTAAATGGCTGTATAATATGCCCCCTGTGAAACATAAAAACACCGGTATAAGGGGGCGATGAAACACCCTACCCTTTTTCCCGCCATATGGCTGCTCCCAGTTGTTTGAATTTGCTTTCCAGATCCTCATAACCTCTGTCCAGATGATAGATCCGTTGTACTTCTGTTCTGCCGCCCTTCGCTACCAACCCGGCCAAAATTAGGGAGGCACTGGCCCTAAGATCGGTGGCCATAACAGGCGCTGCAAGAAGGCGGTCTTTACCGTTTACAAGAGCTTGATTTCCGTTGATTTCTATATCCGCACCCATCCTTTTAAGTTCACTTACATGAATGAACCTGTTCTCGAAAATAGATTCCCGGATTATGCTCCGTCCCCTTGCTATGCACATAAACGCCATAAACTGGGCTTGAAGATCCGTTGGAAAACCTGGAAAAGGCATGGTTCTTATGTCCACGCTTTTAATGTTATCAGATCCTTTGACAGAAACACTGTCAGAGGCAGCCTCTATCCTTGCTCCGGTGGACGCCAGTTTTTCCATAAGCGCTCCCAAGTGTGAGGGCATACATCCTTCTACCTTAATTTCACCACTGGTCATGGCCCCTGCAATCAGGAAAGTACCGGCCTCAATCCTGTCGGGAATAATTTTGTGCAATGCGGGTTTCAGCTCTCTAACACCCCTAATGGTAATTGTATCGGTCCCATCCCCTTCAATATCCGCGCCCATTCCTCTTAGCATTCGTGCAAGATCCTGGATTTCGGGCTCCTTGGCAGCATTGTCCAAAACCGTCCGGCCATTGGCCGTCACGGCGGCCATCATGATATTTTCGGTACCTGTAACCGTAGGAATATCAAAAAAAATATCGGCCCCTTTTAAACGATCAACCCTGGCGTTGACATAGCCCCGGTCCAAATACATGTCAACTCCCATGGCAACCAAGGCCTTCAAATGCAGATTAATAGGCCGGGCACCTATTGCGCAACCGCCGGGCAAAGATATCCTAGCTCTGCCATAACGGGCCAAAAGCGGTCCTAAAAGAAGAACCGACGCCCTCATGGTCTTAACCAGATCGTAAGGAGCTTCAAAGCCCGTCAGGTTGTCTGAATTTACCTCGAGGCCCCCTTCTCCGCTCCTAAATCTCACCCCCAGTTTTGACATAATGCTCTTAATGGTCTCAATGTCTCTGAGGTGTGGGATATTACGCAGACTATGCCAGCCCCCTGCCAAGATACATGCGGCAAGGACAGGAAGCGCTGCATTCTTTGACCCGCTCACCCTCACTGTGCCTTTTAATAATTTACCACCTTCAATGACTATTTTATCCATATACCAAATCCGATAACCTCGTGGAGCCCCAAGGCTAAAGCCGTGACTTTCTGCGGTCGGGGTAAAACATTATAAATCCCGCCGGACACACGGTGGATGGGCCATGGGGGTCTCTTTTCAAAAATCGCATTTAAACCTCTGCCGTGGGAGTCGAACGGCCCAATGGAATCCACACCCTTCCTTTCCCGCAGATCGCAGGGAGGGCCGCTTGTAGGATAGGAGCAGATGCGGACTGGAGAAGAGTGTCATGCCGAGCCTTGAACGCCACAATGCCATCCATTAGAAACCTACCTTAAGGGAGGAGCTTCATTCCCCAGTAAAAGATCGCCGTAGGCCTTTTTACACGGCTGAGAAAGCCTCCTCCCCCGCCATTTGAAATGAATTCAAATGGCTCCACCCTCA
>CAZUHR010000524.1:0-2004 GCA_964620335.1 uncultured Desulfobacteraceae bacterium | reverse complement strand
ATATACAGGATCTCCCCCCTCTCGTTTATGATCACACTGGGGGGTGCGTAATGAGTCAGCAGGCTTTTTTCGGCTAACTGTGCCACACTTAACTCTGTGGGTCTTTTTTCCTCTGTTTCGTGGACCTTATCCAACTGCTTCGTTACCGGATATTCATACATCACACGGCTCGCAGGAACCGCTTCTCTACGCCTGTAAATCTTCCATTTCTTATCAACAGCATCGAAGAGCTCCTTGAATTCCCCTATGGTCTCTGATGAACCTAAGAACAAGATCCCTTCCGGCTTTAAACTGTAATGGAAAAGGGGCATGAGTTTTTTCTGCAATTCAGAGTCGAGATAAATCAATAAATTCCTGCAGCAGATCAAATCCAGTTTGGTGAACGGCGGGTCTTTGATAATGTCCTGGGGCGCAAAAATAAGCACCTCCCTGATATCCTTCTTGATCATGGAGACGTTGTCTTCTGATTCGAAAAACCGTTTGAGCCGGTCGGGACTCACATCCGTTGAGATGCTGGCAGGGTAAATACCGGCACGGGCCGTTTCAATGGCATGATTGTCAATATCTGTTGCAAAAACTTGTATATTGAAGGGTTGTTTGAATTCCTCCATATACTCCCGGAGTAAAATGGCTATGGAATAGGCTTCCTCTCCGCTGGAGCAGCCGGGGACCCACGCACGGATCGTATAATCATTGGGCTTTCCTCTGAAAATTTGGGGTAGGGCCTTTTCCTTCAGGGCCTCAAAGGCTTCATTGTCCCTGAAAAAGTTTGTAACACCGATCAAGAGCTCTTTGAAAAGGGTCTCAACCTCAACGGCATTTTCCTGAAGATAACGGACATAGTTTGAGATATTATCAATCTGGTGGACATTCATCCGCCTTTCAATACGGCGGCAGACGGTATTTTTTTTGTAACAGGAAAAGTCGTGACCCGTGTGGGTCCTGATCAGGATAAAGATCTTCTGCAAAGCATCCGGCACCTTTCCCTGGGACACCACGAGCTTTGGGACCACCTTCTTGGTGGCGTGTTTTGCATAGGCGATCAATTGCTCGGGCATCTTTTCAGGGGGCAGGATGTAATCCACGAGATCGGTTTCAATGGCGCTTCTCGGCATGCTGTTATATTTGGCGGAATCAGGCGACTGCACCATGGCCATGCCCAGTTCACCCTTGATCGACCTCAGGCCGAGGGTGCCGTCTGTACCCATGCCTGATAAAATAACACATATGGCCTTCTCTCCCTGGTCCTCTGCCAGAGACCGGAAAAAATAGTCAATTGGCATCCTGGGGCCGGCGGTTTTTGGGAGGGCCAGGAGTTGCAAAGTGCCGTTCAGGATGGCAAGTTCATGGTTGGGAGGTACGATATAAACGGTATTTGGTTTTACCTTGGTCCCGTCCTTCACATGGCTGACATCCATTTTTGAGCTTTTCTGGATCAATTCAGGCATCAGGCTTATGTGTGTCGGGTCCAGATGGGGAACGAGAATAAATCCCATGCCTGTATCATTGGGCATTTTCTGAAAAAATCTCTCAAAGGCTTCCAAGCCACCGGCAGAAGCACCCATGCCAACCATATAGAAATCACTGGTGTCTTTTGGGACAGCAGCCGCCTTCTTCTTTTTCTTGTCTTTATCTTTCATCTTGGTATCTTTTTTCCTGGCAGGCATGGTAGTTCCCCCCTTACTGAATTTTTTATGGCGCTCCATGGATAAACCAATGGTTTTTTGCGAAGGCGGATAAAAAAACCCCGCGTTTCCACAAACCAAAATTCATACCCCCCCTGTTGGGGAATTTTAGGATAAGAAATATCTGTAAATTTTTCAGGTCATCCTTGGTTGCCTTTTCTATAAATTATATAGTCGTTTATTTCAGGTACTATGAAGTTTAACATGCTTGCATTTTTAGAAAGTATTTTTTGCCGGATTTATATTCACGTATATCTCTGGTACACTCAAAAATTCCAGTCCAAATATTCGTCATGTTCGGATAATTAGTTTTTACTTT
>CAZUHR010000523.1:0-2009 GCA_964620335.1 uncultured Desulfobacteraceae bacterium | reverse complement strand
GATATTTTCTTCCGGGTCTGATCGGTTCGACGGTTCTTTGAAAAATAATCTGCAAGTCAGCTATCAGCTTTATGATCTGTTTACCAGTATCGTGGAACAACTCGTAATGATTAATGGTTGTTATTATTGAAAGTGAGTATACCATGCCGATTACCATATATGAAGTTGTGCACTGGACGCCCTGTTAAAGGGCATACGCTCAATCGCCTGTGAAAGTGTGCGGCAGGGGCATTAATCCCGATAATTATTTAGATTAATTTTTAAAAATATCGGGTTAAAATAAAAGTATGATTGAGAGAAGCCTGTTTTCAGACCTAAAAGAGCACATTCCCAGAAAAGAGATCAGCCTCATTGTGGGCCCGAGGCAGGCGGGCAAAACCACCTTGATGCTAATGCTCAGAGACTACCTTGTAACCAAGGGAGAGCGCATCCTGTTTTTGAGTCTTGACTTTGAATCGGATCAATCCTTTTTTGCATCCCAGAGCAGCCTTTTGAGGAAGATCCAACTGGAAATGGGAAAGAAGAAAGGCACTGTCTTCATCGATGAGATTCAAAGCAAGGAGAACGCGGGACTCTTTCTTAAAGGAATCTATGACCAGGATTTTCCCTATAAATTCATCGTATCCAGCTCGGGGAGCCTGGAGTTGAAAGAACGGATCCATGAAAGCCTGGTGGGAAGGAAACGGATCTTTCAGCTTAATCCCCTTTCTTTCGAGGAATTTGTCCATTTCAAAACAGAGTATCATTACAAAAATTCCCTAAAAGACTTTTTTACTATAGAGATTGGCAGGACGAGGGGGTTGCTGGAGCAATACATGAACTTCGGCGGTTATCCGCTTGTGGTGCTGGAAGAGGAACAGAAGGAGAAGGGCAGGATCATCGATGAGATCTATCGCAGTTATCTGGAAAGGGACGTTTCCTACCTGTTGCGGGTTGAAAAAACAGAGGCCTTCAGTTCTCTGATCAAGATCCTGGCCGGCCAGGTGGGGATGCTTATCAATATCTCCGAGCTTGCCTCCACCCTGGGTATTTCCGTTCAGACCGTTAAAAACTACCTCTGGTATGCGGAGAAGACCTTTATCATTCAAAGAATCACCCCCTATTTCAAGAACGTGCGCAAGGAGATCACCAAAGCCCCGGTTTCTTATTTCTATGATCCGGGCCTGAGAAACTATGCCCTGGGACTGTTCGGCAGCCTGACCATGCCCCGGGATGCCGGTTTTGTCTTTCAAAATCTCGTTTGGGCCTTTTTACAGGAAAGATACCGTTTCAGCCCAACAGAGATTCATTTCTGGAGGACTACTGACAAGGCGGAGGTGGATTTTGTCGTGGTCCTGGGGCAAAAAATAATCCCCGTTGAAGTCAAATACAGAGAATTAAGGCGACCTGAAATAGGCCGATCCCTGAGGAGTTTCATAAGAAAGTACCAACCGGAGGAGGCCTGGGTGGTGAATCTGAGTTTCAGTGATACGATGAAGTTGGATAAGACCAAGATCAGGTTTCTGCCTTTCTGGAAGGTTCTCTGATGCCAGGGCCTTTGCATGGAGACCAATGCAATGCATTGGATGGCCGCGTTTCGTTTGAATTAGAAGTAACATGAGCGCGTGAAGCATAATTCATCACATTAAAAAATACGATTAAGTGTTTGTAATAAGGTATTTTATCTAAAAGTCCACGCTTTCTTTGTGTCCTCTGCGTCTCGAGTGAGCCTGAGATGTGGCGAAGGGGAACGGATGTGATATATTTTTTTGTCTGTGCGCGTCTGCCTGCCACGCCATAGCCTTTGCGCCCGTCCTCCGTAGCAGGCTACTGCGGAGGATGGAACGGCGGGCGGCAAAAAAGTTATACCGGTTGGTCCTGTTAATCTTTACCGTGCCTGCCCCATGGAATTTTCTTAGTTTTTTTTTCATCGAGGTGGAATCAGAAAGTATTCCGCTGGGGCTATCCAATTTTTCATTTTAGCTGAAACGGGGACATGTAAAACATTTGATTGTTACATCAATATTGAT
>CAZUHR010000522.1:0-2028 GCA_964620335.1 uncultured Desulfobacteraceae bacterium | reverse complement strand
CTAGGTTACATAAAAGCCAAAGATACAATTGAATACAATTTAAAGAATTGTTTCATCCTCCTCGATTCTCAGGGAACTTCCGCTTTAAAAAAACATTCCATGAATCTCGATTATTCATTGGGCTTTGTACCTGAGAATTGATCACGGTTTTCTTTCTCAATTCACTTTCTCGTGCAATTCATAAGATAGAGAAATAGTTAGGTGTGCTTCAAACGCGATAGTACGTCTTGACCCATTTATTGCGGCGTTGTAATCTGGCCTGGACTGCTCTAGCCTAACGCAATACCAGGGGTCCCTCTCAAAGGATGAAAGTGGGGTGTTTTTGTGATCGTATATGCGGCTTATACCGTCTTTCTTATTGTTCAGGGGTAAGGATCTGTATATTTTTAATCCTTTAAATGAGGAAATGGTGTAGTTTTTTATGTATATAATGTTAAAATCGGGGGTATCACGGAATGAAAAGGATAAGTAAGATATTTCTGACAGGTCTTGTTGCTATACTGCCCACTTTGGCCACGCTCTATGTTATGTTCTGGCTTGCAGTTACTGCAGAATCCCTGTTAGGAAAGGGAATTCGGCTCATTCTGCCCGAGAATTACTACTGGCCGGGGATGGGTGTTATCGCGGGCCTGGTCATTGTCTTTCTGATAGGTCTGCTCCTGCATGCATGGATAGTGAGAAAACTCTTCGAATGTGTAGAGGGCCTGCTGTACAGAATTCCTTTCATCAAATCGATCTATGGTTCTTTTCGTGATTTTCTACATTTTGTGTCGGAATCAGGAAAGGAGGGAAGCGATACGAGGCAGGTGGTCATGGTTAAAATTGGGGATACGGGAATGGAGGTCATGGGATTCATTACCCGACGTGATTTCAAAGGTCTCCCCGATGGGATTGGAACGGAAGATCATATTGCAGTCTATGTCCCCATGAGCTACCAGATAGGCGGCCATACGGTTATTGTCCCCCGGTCTTCCATACGACAGGTCAAGACGTCTATGGAACAGGCCATACGGTTTGTGCTTACGGCGGGCATGATGACCTTACTCCATTCCTGATTGTTTTAATATTGATGGAGTCGTAAAAAGTCCGAAAAAGCCTAATTGCCTTTGCGAGCGAAGTGAAGCATTCCCACTACTACCTGAATAGCAGAGAGATTGCCACAGCGCTCTGCGCCTCGCAATGACGACCAAGGACTTTTTATGAGCTTATCAATTTAGGTTCTGAAGTGCTTGTATTTCAATTCCCTGCGGACCAGGAATATGGAACATGGCATTTTTCGGACAAGATCGCGGAGTTCACGCCCGGAAATGAAGTGTTCAATATGCTCCTGTTCGTGGGCCACCGTGACCAAAAGATCAATTTGCTCCTTCTCTATAAACTTGGAGATTTCATCCTTAGGATTACCCTCAATAACATTTTCCTCTATGGATAAACCTGTCGTATCTTCCGATCTAATATATTGATCTAAGGTTTCTTTTGCGTTCCGAGTCATTGTTGCGAATTCGTCCTCCAGGGTCTTTATTGAAGAGATAGGCAAATTCCATCCTTCCAGCCCGAAAGGATTATGGATAATATGGATGATAAATAATTTGGCATTATAGTTTTTAGCAAGAGAAATCCCCCACTGAACCGCCTTAAGACAATGTTTAGTACACATAGATGCAACAAGAATACGATTAAGATCATCCATTTTAGCTCCTCCTTTTTTTATTTTCACGAATTATACCCTATTCCATTGCAGAAAATAAATAGAGTTTTTCATGAGAATGGCCCATCAGTTTGCCTGAAGATCCCTATAGCCTTATAATGGCCGCTCAAGCAGAAGAGATACAGCATTGTCAGGAGAGCTGACTTTGAGCGGTAGAATATTTCCCGTCGGTGGTGTGAGGAAAAAGTTTATAGCTGGCCGCCGGACGGAGTGAAATCAGTTGTCTTCCCAACTAAAAGCGATGGGGATTTAAGAGAGATTTTGGATGATATTGTGGAGTTGATTTTACGATGATGTTCCTATGTGGTATTTGGAGATGG
>CAZUHR010000521.1:0-2063 GCA_964620335.1 uncultured Desulfobacteraceae bacterium | reverse complement strand
TCAACTGATGTGACGACCATGCTGTCACCGCGTCCACCAAAAAAGAAATTCTCAGCCCAACTCGCCTTGACTTGATTTGCGTGGTCATCCGGGATTAATGGATCCAGGTGGAACCTTGAATAAGAAAAACTATAAGCAGCCAGAGATCGAACGCTTTGACGATCTTCCGGAAGTGCAAATCGAATTTCTGAGTGCCCTGCACCTCGACTCGGTGAATCGATCGGCTTCTCAAAAATGATATTCGTATCTACTAAGTTGAATCCCAAGTTCTCCAAAAGCTTTATCGCACCATGATCACGTACTCGAACCTTGGCATAAATAAAGACATTTTTAGAGCGTATGGTTGATGAAAATGCCCGATGTGTCGATTCAGGGGATTTAATTAATTCATCGCTTACATCCAATCTGTACACTTCTTGTTGAAGTACATCGGATAACCACTGATCATAGTGAAGATGCTTTTGCAATGACACTCACTCAGGCTGGCTAATCAGATTAGAAATGACTAAAAGATGAGGCTTAATTTTCCGGGGCTGGCAAAATCTTTGAAAAGATCCTTGTACCAGTTGATATATCTTTCAAAACCCTTTTCCAGGGGATATTGTGGATCATACCCAATTAGTTTTGTAGCCTTATCCACGGAAAGTGTTCCTCTGTCTGGCATAAGCTCATCCTTCGGAAGGTAACTTACGTTCACATTGGGAAATTCCCCTTTTAGGATACCGACCATTTCAGCTATAGATCGCCCCTGCCCATATGTAAGATTAAAAACCTGATTCTTTGCCTTCTCATTAGACACGACTTTAATCATACCATTAACAAGATCGCCGATATAAGTAAAATCCAAACGATCCGAACCGTCACCGTTCACTGTTATGTCCAGTCCTTGAATGGCATTTTCGATAAATATTTGTCCCACCCGACGGCTCACGCAACGCTCTCCATACAAAGCCGAAGGACGGACAATTGTATATGGCAGGTCAAAGACTTGATTATAAGCAATAACCAGCTTTTCACCCCCGAATTTGATTGCCCCGTAAATGCCTACCGGCTCACAATGCGTTTCCTCGTCAACATACCCACCTTCAAAATTGCCATAGACCATGCTTGAAGAAAAAAACACGAACTGGTCTACCATATCCCGTGCGCAATCCAAAGCATTCTCAAGTGTACGAAAGGAGTGATCAAAGGTGCTGTAGGGGTCCTTGTTGGATTTCCCCGCATGGGCCACCGCAGCCAGGTGGACAATGATATTGGCCTTGAATTTATGATTAACTATTTCACCCAAAGCATAATAATTCCGCGCATCCTGCATATACAAAGAAATACCGGCTTCGCGGAGCATCTGAAGACGCTGGCTTGTAATGCGCAAATAGAGGTCACTGTTTTGGTGATTTGAATCCAGTCCAGCAAAAGCAAGAAAATTATTGACTTGTAAATTATCAATGACAGCCACCTCCGCGCCAAGCCTCTTAAATGCAATGGCAAGGTGGTGTCCGATAAACCCGGCTCCACCGATAAGAGCAATGCGTTTTCCTACGAGGGAAATCATCTCATTTGGCCTCCTTAATCGCGTTCTTTAAAGTATTTCCAATATAGTCCATATCCTCAATCCCCAGATGGGGTCCTACAGGAAGTGCTATTGAGGAATAGCTGATTTTCTTTGCCTCAGGGAAGCTTGTTTCACTAAAACCGTATTTCTCTTTAAAATATGTCATATGGGGAACGGGTTTTGGATAGTATACACTTGTACCGACTCCATTCCGCTTTAAGCTGCTGACAATTTCATATCGTTTCTCCGACATGGAATCCTTGAGGCGTACCGAAAGACAAAAATAGCTGCTTTGGTATTCATCGTGGCTTGATTGAAACTGTTCAATTTCATCGATCTCTTCCAGACCTTTGCTGAGGGCTTCATAATTGTCTTTTCTTTTTTTAAGAAAATCATTCATTCGCTTCAACTGCTCAATACCCAATGCGGCTTGTATTTCATTTAAACGGTAATTGAACCCGAGCATTGTGACATCATATATACCGGGAATCTTTCTCTCCCCCATGTGACG
>CAZUHR010000520.1:0-2064 GCA_964620335.1 uncultured Desulfobacteraceae bacterium | reverse complement strand
CGGCTTTTCGTTTCCACAGACGTTTTTCTGGAAGGGAGAAGATACGGCCCATGCGAGGAATATGGCTGCTCTTGTTGCAAAATACTTTAACCGAAAAGTGACACAAGAGGCTTACGGTTCAGATACAAACGCTTACAGATATATTCCGGTGTCGGGAACGATTGAGCCTGATTTCCAATCTGTCTATCCCCACCATACCATGGAAAGCGTTATCGAAAAGGCAAAGGACTTTGCCGTATGCCACTGTTCATGTCGCATGGTAGCGAGACTACGCGGAAAACCCTGCAGACATCCGACAGAGGTATGTATTAAATTTGATGAGATTGCACGATACGTGATTGACAGGAAATTGGGCAGAAAAATATCAAGGGAAGAAGCACGAGAAATTATCAAACAGAGTGAGGAGGAAGGTTTAGTGCATTTTGTTGATAATGCAGTGGGGGATATAAAGCATAACTGCAATTGTTGCGGATGTGCGTGTTGGAATGTGGGAGCTCTCAAGAGAAGAAAGATCCCAAGAGATGCTATCATGGCGACCTATTTTATCCGGGAAACGGATTTTGATAAATGTACGGGTTGTGGTGAATGTGCTGATATTTGCCCGGTAGAGGCAGTCAGAATGGAGGATGATATTCCTGTGGTTGATCTGGATTGGTGCATTGGCTGCGGTGTTTGCGTCAGCAAGTGCCCTGCAGAAGCAGCAAAAATAGGATTAAGGCCTGATAAAACGGGAGAGTTGCCAGCAACCAATTTTGCTGAATTGCATCGGATGATACTCCATGAAAAGGGCCTGAAATAAAATACGGATGATCCTAAAATACAAGTGGGTCGACCGAATGGTCCGCAGGTTGCGGCCCGATAAGATGGTCTCTAACAGAGAAAAAGGCAATGAACTAAGGTGCTGCGAGTTTTTCCGAGGTTATAAGCTATGGATGAAAATATTTCTGAGCAAAGGGCCGCCTTTCTTGCCGAGGACTACAGCAGGGGCTTTATCAAATACTGTCAGTTTGAGGCTGTGGTGATCAAGAGAGGTTTTTTCCAGTCCAGGGTGAGGATTGAAGAACACCACCGGCAGCAGGATGGTTTTGTCCATGCAGGTGTGATGGCCACTATGGCAGATCATACGGCAGGCTACTCTGCATTTACCATTGTGCCGGAGGATCATCAGATCTTGACTATCGAATTTAAGGTCAATTTTTTAAAGCCAGCCTATGGCGATTCCCTTATCTGCAATTCCAGCGTGATCAGAGATGGGAACCAGATTATAATATCCGAATCAGAGGTCTTTGACAGCAGGAAAGGGGAAGAGACACTAGTGGCCAAGGCCATTGTAACATTAATGGCCGTACAAAAGGACAGGCTTTCATTATAGGGCTGATCCTATTTCTTCTGCTACCCTCAGTGCCGCATCTGCGGGGTCTTTTGCATCCCGGATAGGCCGGCCTATCACCACATAATCCGCCCCGTTTTTGACGGCATCGGACGGTGTAACAATCCTTTTCTGGTCATCACTATTGACCACTGACCAGGCAGGCCGTATGCCCGGTGTGACTGCAAGAAATTCAGGACCTAGCTCCCTTTTTATTGCGGCTACCTCAAGCCCGGAGCAGACAACACCGTGGCACCCGGCGGCCTTTGCCATTCGTGCTTTTAAAAGAACCAGCGCGGAGAGGTCATGCGCAAATTTGTCATCATAGCCTAATTCTTTGAGTTTTTTCTGGTCCAGGCTCGTAAGCACCGTGACCGCCAGTATTTTCGTATCGCCGGGGTTGTCTTCTGCGACGCTTCTTAACAGCTCCTCACCCTCATCGCAGTGAATGGTCATGAACCGAGGGCTGTATTTGCTGGCCGCCATAAATGCCCTTTTTACGGTGGCTGGAATGTCATGCAGCTTCAGATCAAGGAAAATACCGGCCCCTCCAATGTCCAGGATTGATTTTAGTATGCGCGGACCCTGGCTGATAAAAAGCTCCAGCCCCACTTTAAAGAGTCCCACCTGATCCTTTAATCTGTCAACGTAGGACATGGCCTGATCGTAGGAGGGTAAATCAAGTGGAAAAACGA
>CAZUHR010000519.1:0-2075 GCA_964620335.1 uncultured Desulfobacteraceae bacterium | reverse complement strand
AGCCGCTTGAAAGAGGGTTTGGGATCACGATCGGTAATGCTTTGAGGCGTATATTACTTTCATCCCTTCAGGGAGCGGCGATTGTTTCTGTTAAATTTGATGGCGTGCTTCATGAATTCTCCACTATTCCTGGTATATTTGAGGATGTGACCGATATCATATTGAATTTAAAGGAAATCAACCTGAAAATTATTGACGAGGAAGAGGCTGTAATTCACCTTGCCGCAGAAGGAAAGGGAGAAGTTAAGGCAGGTGATATTAAGACTCATGGACTGGTGGAGATCCTGAATCCCGATCAACACATCGCCACTATGAATAAAGAAGCAGAACTCAATATGGAGATGGTCGTACGAACAGGGAAGGGATATGTCCCTGCCGAAAAGAACAAACTGAAGGACCAGCCCATCGGTGTTATTCCCATGGATGCAATTTTTTCACCGATTCAGAAAATCAACCATGTTGTGACAAACGCCAGGGTTGGACAGATAACCGATTATGACAAACTGACCCTGGAAGTATGGACAGATGGCACAGTTATTCCTGAGGATGCGGTGGCATACGCAGCCAAAATTCTTAAAGAACAGATGAATCCGTTTATTAATTTTGATGAAGAACCTGAACCTGTTGAAGATGAAGAAGAGGAAAAGGAAGAAAAGCTGAATGAAAATCTTTTCAGACCAGTTTCAGAGCTTGAACTATCTGTACGTTCTGCAAATTGTTTGAAAAACGCTAATATTACATTGATCGGCGAACTGGTTCAAAAGACAGAAGCCGAGATGTTGAAAACCAAGAATTTCGGAAGAAAGTCCCTGAATGAGATTAAATCTATACTTGAGGAAATGGGGCTTTTATTAGGAATGAAACTGGATGATTTTCCCCCGGTCGAAAAACTTGGTGAAGGTGACGAAGAGGAAGAGGACGAAGATAAATGAGGCATAGGAATGCAGGAAAGCAGTTGGGAAGGAATTCAAGTCACCGTAGGGCCTTGCTTAGGAATATGGTGACCTCTCTATTCAAATACGAACAGATAGAGACAACAGATGCCAAGGCAAAAGCGATACGACCTGTGGCAGAAAAAATGATTACCCTTGCAAAACGAGGCGATCTTCATTCAAGGCGCCAGGCACTTGCCTATATTGAAGACAAGACAATTACCCACAAGCTGTTTGAGGAGTTAAAGAAGCGGTATCTTGAGAGAAGGGGGGGGTACCTGAGAATTGTCAAGAAGGGTTTTCGAAAAGGAGACGGGTCACCTGTTTCGATTGTACAGCTTTTGCCCCTTGAAGAGGTAAAGATAAAGAGAAAGAAAAAGGCCAAGAGCCCTAAGTCAACCAAGGCTGCGGAGAAAAAACCAAAAAAGCCGGCGATTTCCAAAAAAGACAAGGAAAAGCCAAAAAAGAAACAAGATAAAATACCTCCAAATGTGACGAGTGATGACAGCAGTGGAAAAAAAGATAAAGAGTAGCCTGATGTCAAGGACAACTGAATTTTGGAAACAAATGAAATAAGTGAAAGAATAATAATCTGAGAATTTTTGTTTTTGGGGGTTGCTTTTCCAATTAATTAGTTCTATTAATAAGCATAATCTGTTAATTTGGGGTTTCTTAATCGAACCATGGTTGGATATAGGAGATACAACATAAACCTCCTTGTCGGTTAACCGACAAGGAGGTTTTTTTTGCGAGGAGTTTCAGGTGGGGAAATTTAATCATAAAGACCTATTGGGAATGGGACAATTGTCGGTTGAGGATATTGAGTTTATCTTGGATACTGCCGAATCCTTCAAGGAAATTTCTACAAGGGACATAAAAAAG
This sequence comes from uncultured Desulfobacteraceae bacterium, assembly GCA_964620335.1. GTDB lineage: Bacteria > Desulfobacterota > DSM-4660 > Desulfatiglandales > Desulfatiglandaceae > JAFDHL01. Next base: position 261 of record CAZUHR010000519.1, on the reverse strand, counting down.
GTGCCAACACTTAGAGGTAAAAGTGTAGTTAATTTTTTTTATGAACCCAGCACAAGAACCAGAACATCTTTCGAAATGGCGGCAAAAAGACTTAGTGCAGACACTGTCAGCCTATCCTCTTCGGGAAGTAGCATGGTAAAAGGTGAGACCCTCATTGATACCGCCCGGAATCTTCAGGCGATGAATCCTAATATTATTGTTTTAAGGCACTCTTCAAGTGGGGCTCCCCATCTTTTAGCAAAAGAGGTGGAGGCAGGGATC
>CAZUHR010000518.1:0-2077 GCA_964620335.1 uncultured Desulfobacteraceae bacterium | reverse complement strand
TCATGGTCTGAATACCGTTACTCTTTTGGAGTTACAGCTTAATCTGTCCAGGCTTTCGCTGTTTATTTCAACCCCGAGCCCTTGGCCATCCAGTGGCCCTGCCTCACCACCCGGCCCGAAAGTGACATTCTCCATCGTGACATTTTCTTTTAACAGGAACTCATCGTAAGAGCCATCATAGTATGAGGCATCCTTGCAAAGGAGGCTGAGCACCCTCCCAGCGGCAGACAGGATGCCTGATTCACCCAGATGACTGGCGATTTGGAAGGAAATTCCGTTGGCACGCAGATATTCAATAATCCTCAAGGATCTTTGAAATCCCCCGCATTTTGACAGTCGAACGTTTACCATTTTATAATGACCTTCTTTGAGAATTCTTTCGACATCTTTCAAGGAACAGGCCGACTCATCGGCCATAAGAATCACACCGTTATCTTGCAGGATCTTTGAGAAATGCCCAATACTTGCGTCGCCCGGCGGCATGGGCTGTTCCACGACCTTGACTTTATATTTCTTAATCAGCGGTATATGCTTAAGGGCAAGTTCGTGATTCCAGACCATATTAATATCTATCTTTAGATCGCAGCTGTCTCCAAATACCGAGTTTACTGCCTCAACTGCTTTTTGATTTGCCGAAAAATCTTTACCCATTTTTATTTTTACCCTGTTGATTTTCATCTTTTTGATAAATCGACAAATCTCAATAATCCTGTGACTGTTTGCAAAAGGGATACCTGCCCCGTAATTAACTCTGTTGGTGTAATAATCCTTGGGAAAATATTCTGTTATGGATTTGTTCTCAATCTTGGCAAGCGTATCCAGAAGAGACATCTCAAGGGCACAAACTGCAGAGTTATATTCTTTTTCACTGGGAAGGCAGTCAATAAATTTCCAAATCTGGGAAACATCATTGAGCTCCCAGGGAAAGGAATCTTTGTGTAAGAATTGGCTTGCATTCTTTGCCGCACTTTCTTGTGATTCTCCCGTAACGTATGTTCTGGGGGCGGCTTCACCGTATCCCTTAATTTCCCCGTTACCGGTAATGACCTCCACAATAACGTTTTCGGCATAATTACCTTTTCTGCGAGAGTGAGAAAAATCAGCCGTAAAAGGAAGTGAAATTTTGTATATATTAACTTTATGGATTCGCATGGCCGGCTTTGTTTTCATGACTTGCCAGTTCCGGGGAAGGCTCGGTAGGAAGGGTAAGGATGAATGCGGTCCCTTTATCGACCTCGCTTTTTACTTCGATACTCCCGCCATGGTCTCTCATGTTTTGATAGGCGATGAAGAGTCCAAGACCGGTGCCGCTGTGAAGAGCGCTTTTGTGCTTGGTTGTGAAATAGGGATCGAATATTTTATCAATCATGGGACCGGATATGCCCTTTCCGTTATCTTTGATTTCAATTAGGACATCCACTAGTTTGCCGTTTTGGGGTTGGTTTTTTGTCAGTATCTCGATCTTGCCACCCTGGGGTGTGAACTCTACAGCATTTGATAGGATATTCAGAATCACCTGTTTTATCTTTTCGGAATCCATTTTAACTCGTGATATTTCAGGGTCAAAATCACGGATAATTTCAACATTCTTGGCTTTGCTCTGTGGCGAGAGTAGCAGAGCCATTTTATCGATCAGGTCATGGAGATCGGCTGATTCAAAGCGCGATTCCCTTTTTTTGACCAGGTCCAGGAGTTCTGAGATCAGATTATTAACCCTGGCTGTCTCTTCCACTGCAATATTGTAGAAATTTTTCCGGAATTCTTCATCGTTGTATTTCTGGGGCAGCATCTGGATAAATGTCCCGATGGCTGTCATTGGATTCTTGATTTCGTGGGCCAGTCTGGCAGCGAGATTGCCTAGGAATGAAAATTTTTCCGCCCTGCTTAAAAGGGCATGGGATCGTTTCAGTTCGGTCATTCGCTCCTGCAGAGTGCTATAAAGCCGTGCGTTTTCAATGGCTATGGCTATCTGTGGGGCAAAGATTTCAAGGGTTTCACGGGTTTCTTTTGGGACGCCTTGTTTATCAACAGCATCAGTGGCGATGACGCCAATCACCTTGGATCTGGTTATCAATGG
>CAZUHR010000517.1:0-2077 GCA_964620335.1 uncultured Desulfobacteraceae bacterium | reverse complement strand
TGGAGGGCTTGCCCGCCGTCTGTGTGGAGGGCTTGCCCGCCGTCTGTGTGGAGGGCTTGCCCGCCGTCTGTGTGGAGGGATTGTCCGCCTCTGGCGGATGAGCGTCAGCTTTTATTTGACAGGATTAACTGGATTCTCAAGATCTTTTTTGAAGGATATTGTTTCAAAGATATATGGAGAGGATTATCGGAATGAAAAACAAGCACGCTTGTTTTTATTCACGATGACTCCTCCTCATAAGCCCGGATGAAAGTCTATCCGGACCATCACTTTGTGATGTCTTTGAAACAATAGCTTCATCCCCGTAATATCCTGTCAATCCTGTAGATCCTGTCTATGCTCTTCTCTATGCCCTCTTTGCTCAGCGATGGTGCGGGACTCTTCGAAAGGACGCAGCTTTCGGATCAAATCTCCTCTACCCTATGCCGCGGCCCGAGTCGCGGTCTGCATTGCAATGGCCCAATGGAATCCATTGCCTTCCGTTCCAGCAGATCGCAGCGAGGGCCGCTCGCACCGCAGGAGTAGATGCGGGCTTAAGAAGAGTGCCATACCGAGCCTTTTCTGCGAGCTCTGTGTGAGACATATTTTTTTCTCTGTTCCAGCAGACCCGCCAGAAAGACGGCGGGCTAAACTTTTGCTTGTCAGGTTATGGTATAAATCTTATAGTATCTCTTTAATTTGCACCCTGGAGGAAAACAAGGAATGGCCCAGAAAAAGATTTCAAGGACAATTGAAGAAATCAACAGCAAAATAAAACAAGGCAAGGTTGTGGTGGTCACGGCCGATGAGATGGCGGATATCGTTAAAGCGAAGGGCCCTCGAAAGGCCGCCCGCGAGGTTGATGTGGTGACAACGGGTACCTTCTCACCAATGTGTTCATCCGGGGCCTTTATTAACTTCGGCCACACCAAACCGGCCATCAAGGCCTCACGTGCGTGGTTGAACGAGGTCCCAGCCTATGCGGGCATGGCCGCCGTTGATCTTTTTATCGGCGCGACCGAACCCACCCAAGATGATCCCTTGAACAAGGTACATCCGGGGCAATTCAAATATGGCGGTGGTCATGTCATCCACGATCTCGTGGCAGGTAGAAAGGTAATGCTGAAGGCCACGGCTTATGGGACCGACTGTTACCCGAATCGCGAGATCAGGCAAAAGGTCTCCCTCGAGGACCTCCCTTATGCGGTGTTGCTGAACCCCAGGAATGCTTATCAAAACTACAATTGTGCAATCAATCTTTCAAATAAAACCATCTATACCTATATGGGGGTATTGAAACCGAACGGCGGGAATGCCAACTATGCCACATCCTGTCAGTTGAGCCCTCTTTTTAACGATCCTTACTATCTTACCCTGGGGCTGGGCACAAAGATCTTCCTTGGCGGCGCAAAAGGATTCATCATAGGTGCTGGATCACAGCATAATCCAAATGCCAAAAGAGGCAAAAACGGCGTTCCCTTGGAACCTGCCGGCACCCTTATGGTCAAAGGCAACCTGAAAGAGATGGATCCCAAATGGGTGGCCGGGGTGAGCATGCTCGGCTATGGTTGCTCACTTGCTGTGGGCCTGGGCATACCTATACCGATTCTGAATGAAGAAATGGCTCGTTTCACCGGTATTTCCGATGAAGGGATTTACACCCGGATCATAGATTACGGCAACGATTATCCGAAAGGAGAGGCAAACAGTCTGGGACAGGTGAGTTATGCGGAACTCAAGAGCGGTATGATCCGTTTTAATGGGCAGGATATCCCCACTGTTCCTATATCATCATATGTCAGGGCCCTTGAAATCGCTAACATCCTGAAGGGCTGGATAGAAAGGGGCGAGTTCCTGCTCACGGAACCCCAGGAGATGCTCCCCACCGTAAAGAGGAAGTGATATCTGAAATATCCTGTCAATCCTGTAGATCCTGTCTATGCTTTTCTCTGCGCTCTCTGTGCGCTCTGCGTGAAACATGTCTGTTGTTTTTTCTCTGTGTTCTCTGTGAGCATGGATATCCTCCCAAATAATGCCAGTTTCGCACTGGTCTTTTACTGGGTATTAATCTGGCCTTGACTTTTGAATAATTTGTGCC
>CAZUHR010000516.1:0-2077 GCA_964620335.1 uncultured Desulfobacteraceae bacterium | reverse complement strand
TCAATTTCATAATTGAAAAGGGGGGTAAACCGATACTCCTGACCCACGTGGGCCGCCCAAGAGACAGTAAAACGGGCAAAATAAAGTGCAGGCAAGAGGAATCTGTCAGACCGATCATAGAGTATATTGAACAAAAATTGCCTGTTAATATAGATGCCCAGGAGTTTCCCATAGATTCTGAAAACGGGATCATGCACCTGGATGAGTCAATTGGTCCCGCCCTTGAGCGCCTGAAACAAGGAAATACCGGGATGATCTATCTTCCCAATTCGCGGTGGTTTTACGGGGAGCAGATAATCGGGCCTGAAAGGGATATATTCGCAAGAGAGCTGGCCGAAATTGCCGATATTTACGTGAACGATGCCTTTGGCTCCTATCGTGCCCATGCATCTACTTATGACGTTGCCAGATATTTGCCCTCTTTTGCGGGCCTTCTGCTCCAGAAAGAGATTGAAAATCTTCACAGGGTACTTGAACCCGAAAGGCCTTTTGTGGCCGTGGTTGCAGGGGCAAAATACGATACCAAGATCGGCCCGCTTAATGCCCTATACAGGAAAGTGGATCATCTAATACTTGGCGGTCTGATGTACAACACCTTTGTTTCAGCCAAATACGGTATCACGATCGCCGGGGTCTCGGAAGAAGACAGGAACCTTGCAATGAGACTTATGGAGCTTGACAAAAAGGATAACAAGATCCTGGAAGCGCCCTATCTGGTAGAATCAGATACCTTGGACGGGAAAATTGAAGGAAGATATAGGACTGTTGAGGTTGGTGATTTTATTGACAAAAAGGGATTGAAGTACATACTGGATATTGATCCGAAATCACTTGAAAGGCCTGAAGTCAAGGACGTTATCGGCTCGGCTAAGACAATTTTTGTAAATGCGGTTATGGGATTGATGCCGTATTTTTATGAAGGATCCAGTGCATTATATCGTTTGATTGCGGAAAACGTGAGCGCAATGAAATTGTTCGGCGGTGGGGATACCATTCAGGAGCTCAAGAATCTGTGTCCGGAGATCTACATGTCGGGTCTCGATTCCCAGGATACGTATTACTTCACCGGCGGGGGCAGCGTACTTGCGGCTATAGAAAAGGGGAGCCCTTATCACTTGGAGCCGATTGAAGCGTTGATGGAAAAGGCCTAAAAAACAGGCTTTTAGTGCCATGGGTGTGAGCCCGTGGACGTCTACTGAAAAATGCAACCGGAGGTCTTGAATGCCCATCACACCCATTTATGACCCGAAAAAAAGGGAAGGACCCATGCGAGTTGCTGCCTTTATGTCAGGTTCTGGCACCAACATTATAAAATTGATCGAGCTGGAGAAACGGTTAAAAGCCGGTGAAGGAACGTCATCCTTTGAAATTATTTTTATATTCAGCGATCGGTCGGACGGTGCCTGTGCCGGAGAAAAAATTGCACTGGATAACGGTCTGCCTTACTTCAGCTATGATACACGGGCATTTTATCGATTGAGATCAGTGAAAAGGACAGTCAAGACGCCCGAGGGACTGGCGGCCAGAAGGGAATATGATGATAGCGTTGCCAAGAAACTCGTAGAGGCATTCCAGATTGATGTGATAGCCCTTGGCGGGTATATGAGTTACATCACCTTGAGCCGCTGCATAAATGTTCATCCTGCTGATCTATCGATATGTCTTCCTGATGGGCGCAGGAAGTATGTTGGGGACAACGCGGTTAGTGATGCCATCGCATCCGGTGAAACCACGCTCAGGGCTTCAACGCTGTGGACAGACGAGGGAGTGGATACGGGACCCCTGCTAATGGTGTCTGACACCGTTCCGGTTGAGCTGCCTGAATCCCTCGAGACCTTAAAAAAAGATAACAAGAAATACCTAGAAGTTGTTTGGAAACATCAGGAGAAACTTAAGGAAGTGGGAGACTGGAAGATATTCCCCTGCACGGTTGAGATGATCGCCAGGGGGCGGTTTGCTCTGGACGAATACAACCGCGTTTACGTGGATGGAAAGCCCGTACCCGAGGGTTACAGAATGAGCTAATACCTGAATTTTGCATAAACAATCTTGAACGGATTAATAAAAAAGCATAATT
>CAZUHR010000515.1:0-2080 GCA_964620335.1 uncultured Desulfobacteraceae bacterium | reverse complement strand
TCGAGCTCGGGCACCAGAACCTTCATCTTGTCCAAGATATGAGCCCGCACCTCATCGGCAGTATGGAGTTTAATCACTTTATCAAAATCAGCACGGGCTTCTTCAACGGACATAGATCGAATGATCTTCTTTACAAGGGGAATAGACCTGGCATTCATGCTGAGGTCCTCAATACCCAGACCCAGCAAAACGGAAACGCATAGTGGGTCCCCAGCCATTTCGCCACAGAGAGATACCCCTATCCCTGCATCCTTTGCAGTATTGACTACATGCAGGATCATTCGCAGGATAGCAGGATGAAAGGGTTGGTACATATAGGCCACATGCTCATTTATCCTGTCAATTGCAAGACTATACTGTATTAGATCATTTGTTCCGATACTGAAAAAATCAACGTGTTGAGCCAAAACCTCGGCCATGGTAACTGCCGACGGAACCTCGATCATGATCCCCATCGCAAGATCCCGATCGTACTCTATTTTTTTTCGATCCAGTTCATTTCTTGCTTCGGCCAGGATCTCTTTGGCATCCAGTATCTCCTGTAACCCGGATATCATGGGAAACATGAGCTGAACATTACCATAGACACTCGCCCTTAAAATGGCACGGAGCTGACTCTTAAATAATTCCGGTTCTTTAAGGCAAAACCTTATGGCTCGAAGACCTAACGCGGGGTTCATCTCCCTGGTGATTTCAAGCTCAGATGAAAATTTATCACCCCCCAAATCCAGTGTCCTTATAGTCACAGGATCAGGCGAAATGATTTCGGCCATATCTCGGTAGTCCTGAAATAGCTCCTCTTCGCTCGGGAGCCCTTTACTTTTAAGATACAAGAATTCCGTCCTAAAAAGGCCAATCCCGTCCCCTCCGTTATCTCTGACCGCCGCCACTTCTTCCAGGAATTCTATGTTGCCCTTTACGGCTATTCTCCGACCGTCAAGTGTTATGGCCGGAAGGTGGCTTTTTCTGGCTATGCTTGATTTAAATTCTTCGTGTTGAAACTGCTTTTCCTGATAGTATATAATAGCACTGTCGTCCGGATTGATGATGACATCGCCTGTATTTCCGTCAACTACCAGAAGGTCTCCATCCTCTATAAGGTCAGTAGCGGTTTCCAGACCAACAATTGCGGGGATCTCCAAGGCCTGTGCCATAATAGCCGTGTGGGAAGTCCGGCCTCCAACATCGGTAATGAAACCCATAACCATATTTATATTTAACTCGGTCGTGTCTACGGGGGACAATTCATGGGCAACAATAATCCCTCGCTCATTAATCTCGGCCAAGCTTTCTTGCGCTTCTCCAGAGAGATTTCTAAGAATCTTTTCCGTTACATTCTCCACATCATTGATCCGGGTGCTGATGTATTCGTCATCGATTTGAGTAAAAACCTCTCTGATCTCTTCGAGTGATTTCTTAAGGGCCCATTCTGCATTGATTTTCTCATTTAGTATTTTCTGAATAGTAGCCTCATTGAGCATGCTGTCTTTAAGCATCATCAGACAACTGTCGAGTATAAAGCCATGCTGATTCACCTGGTCCGGCATCCGTTCCTTCAACATGGTTAGTTGCTCTTCCGTGGCGCGAATGGCCTCCTTAAATCGCTCAACTTCTCTATTTACCTGGTCACCGGTAATGAGATACTGGTAAAGAATCTTGACCCTTGATCTGTCAACAAGACGCGCCTTGCCGATGATAATACCCGGGGAGACGGGAATACCCCTAATTGTTTTTTCCCCCGCAAACTTTTGATCTATCATCTGCTCTCCCCGAATTTTTTCTCAAAGAGCCTGTTCAATTCTTTCATGAAATTCTCCGAATCCTCGCCTACAATTCTTGCCTGTACTTCTGTACCTTTGGGACATGAAAGGGTAAGTATTGACAGAATACTTCCGCCATCCACCTCCTGATCGCCCTTTTTAAGAAACAGCCTGGAACTATACCGATTGGCCAGTTCAACTATCTTTGCTGCAGCCCGTGCATGTATCCCCAGATTGTTATTGATTTTAAGTTTCCTGACCACTTCCATCCATCTCAAACCTTTCGAGGGTATTTTTCCTGGAAAGACATTCTTTATAGA
>CAZUHR010000514.1:0-2100 GCA_964620335.1 uncultured Desulfobacteraceae bacterium | reverse complement strand
TATCAATCCAGGTCAAGAGGGGTTTTGCATCTGTTGCAGCGTTTTGCTCCCCTGAAAAGCATATGTCCACATTCAGGGCACACGTAGCGAGACTCTTCATCTTGTACCCATTTTTCGGTTCCCACTTCCCGCCAGTGTGGAATTGCACGCAGAATGACCTTCTTGCCCACGGGCATGGGAAAGTCTTTGATAAACTGACAGGGAAAATCCGGGCACTCGTGACAGCCGGCATAACCCTTGCTTTTCGTGCAGTCTAAGATTGAACATTCTCTGCAATAGACAAACGGTGTATCTGACAAACACCCCTCACACCGGATATCGGCCACGGTTAGGTCTTCACTCCCTATGAGCTTGCCCTTGTAAACACCTAAGAGCCTTTCTTTGAACTTCAGGTTATTGTCTCTTGTTGCATATAGAATACCGCAAACGCCGCAATACAGACCGCAAGGTGCCAAGAATTTGGGATTCATCTCCATTTTTTGGGCTCCATTATGATGTTATAAGGGAGGCGACCACCGATTTGTGGCACCATCGTATGACCAGCAATTCGAAAGCGCTTTCCTGGAGGTGTACTGGGGATTTTCAATCCACAGGAGCATTTGTTTGTGGGCCTCGTTCAATTGCTTGAATTTCTCCGCATCACCTCCCATGTCAGGGTGGTGGAGCTTGGCCATCTTTTTATAAGCGGACTTTATTTTGACTATCTGACTATCGCAGTACAAATCGTTCCTGTCGAGTTCCAGGATTTTCAGGCAGTCTTTTTCACGCTTGCTAAGCCGCAGACGAGATTTCCTGTTTGGCTTGATGCTGTCAGGATCAATATTCTTATTTTGGTTTTTCTCGAGCAGGAAGAGTGAAGCAAAACTTTTTGAGGTTTTGTTGTCGACCAGACGATGCCATTCTGTTCCGGATCGAAGAATAAGCCTTTTAAGATCCTCAGCAGGCTTGTTCCCCGGCCTTCTTTTGCAAATAAACCTGGAAATTCCTTTTGACCATACAGGAATTACGTCCAATATCACATGATCATGGCTGAAAGAAAAGGCCGCATACCTTGTATTAAAAGTTCTGAGTAATCCTTTTGAGAGCGAAAGGACCCAATTGATTTGTTGGCGGCATTCCCTCGAGCAGTACCGTCTGCCCGGTTTTATCCCGACTGTTCCACAGGAAAGACATCTTGCCGTTTTGGCAGGGGCTACGTGCCTAACAACTTTGTTGTCGATTATTTGATCTAAAATGGTTCCCATATTATTTATCCGCACGCCAGTAGTATAGCTGGATAGGAAAACACAATATAGCCCGGCATTGGCCATACTAAAAATGCGCGCACCATGCTTTTATGATATTATTGCAGCACGGCTTCATCTCAATCATTGACACAGGTTGACTCTTGCCAACTTGTAGTTTTGCTGGTCCCAACCCGGTAAGGCCCAGCAAGGCGGAGCTCGTTTGTTAATATATAGTGAAACATTCTAATAATCAAGTAAATCCAGGACAACAGGCCTTCATTCACTCCCCAACCTTGTCCCCTATAATTCTTCAGGCGTGAAAGAGACCACATGGTCGATTTTGGTTCTGCTTGCAAAGACCATTGCAAGCCTGTCCACGCCGAGGGCAATGCCCGCGGCCTCGGGCATGTGTTCAAGAGACTTCAAAAACCTATCAGCCATTGGGTACGCCTGCTTTCCCAACTTGCACCTTTGTCGCAGATCCCTTTCAAACCTGGCCCTCTGTTCTTGTGGATCAGTCAATTCCGAAAACCCATTGGCCAGTTCCAGGCCACCTATAAAAATCTCGAATCTCTCTGCAAATTCAAGGTTACCAGGCTTTAACCGGGCCATAGCAGCCAAAGAAGCCGGGTAATCATATAAAAATGTAGGCTTGGTTACTCCCAAGTTTGGTTCTATCTCACTGGCCACAAGTTCGTCAAAGGCCCCTTTCTTGAGGGCCTTTTCCAGAGACACAGAGGCATATCGGAAAAATGCTTCGCTGACCGATATCTTTTCCCATGGGGCTTTAAGGTCAATATCCATGTCCCGGTAGCGAATCCTTTCTCCGAAACCGAGATTGCGGGATACCCATAAGATAAGTGCTTCGCACTCT
>CAZUHR010000513.1:0-2101 GCA_964620335.1 uncultured Desulfobacteraceae bacterium | reverse complement strand
ACATCTTCTCCCTTTGGGACAGGCACAGGAACCCCGTCAATACTGAGTGTTATTTCTCCTGATTCATCGTAAAGGAATCCCTGGATCCGGTTCTGAACTCCATCCCCTGGAGGAGAATACTCGAGACTGATAACCGGACCCTGCCTGTCAACATTAATTCTCAATTCGCGACTTGCCTGACCGCCCAGCAGATTCTCCGCCACTATTTTTATGACGTGTTTCCCCTGTTCAAGCTTAAATTCCTTTTTAAAAGCAATTGATTGTTGGGCAGATTCCATAAAGAAAGGCTTCCCGGACAGCGTTATCCTTGAAATATACTGATCGTCCTTAGCGGTCCCTGATATGAGCACGGTATCAGCTTTGGTCCAAATTTCATCAGACGGCAGTTCAACAAAAAGATGCGGGATTGATACGGCGGTTTTCTCACTTTTCATAAGGCCCCTGCGTACTTTGTCCAGATAATAACGGGCCTTTGCCGATGGTTCCTGTTCCAGGGACATTACCAGTTCTTCTTTGGCCGCATTGAAATCACCAACCAGGTAATAAACCACGCCCATTTCCCTGTGGGGAAAGTAATCGACAAAATGCATCCCGTAGGTTCGTGCCTTTCTCTTATCCTCGGACCGCTGCTTTGCTGCTTCCTTCAAATCAGAAAGAGCTTCCTGGTAAAACTCGCCTTCTGCAAATGAAAGGCCCCTTTCGTAGTAATTCCACCAGCGGTGTCGAAATGCCCCTCGAACCTTTCCATACTCCTTTCCGTCTTTAATATATTGTTTACTGGGAGCTGCCGGACAATTATCAAACTGACAGAGCAATACCCCCGCAGCAAAAAAAGCTGTAAAAAAGTATAGCTTTTTCATCCGCTAATTCTCCTCGTAGGGACAATCAAGTTTCTTATATAGTGATTTCGAAGATTTAGAGCAATATCATCTGTCCGGCACAGTAGAGTCTGCATTGCGTCCAGGTCCGACATGCCCGGTACTATTCATCATAGACGTCTTACTTACTGAATTCTTACAGAAAGCGGGATATAAAAATTTATATCTGGATGAGAGACAATGGATGGAAGTCTACCACATTTACCAAATTTTTCAATAAATTTCTAATATTTAAGACAAGACCACTGTTTGACCGGGATTCATAAAGTCATAAAGGGGGATATTTGTCATTTTGTGTCAATTTCTGTTTTTCTATCTGATCTTTATTGTAATTCTGTCGTGTTTTTTGAGTAAATCTTGCACCTCTTTGAGCTTTTCATGTGCGGGCTTGAATTCCGGATTGTAATAGATGGACTTTTCAAAGGCATCTTTGGCCTCTAAAATGCTTCCCATCCGGTATTTTAAAAGACCGTCGGTGAAATGGGCCGACCACCTGGTTAGATCCCCGTTAAAATTTACAATCGCCCTATCAAGGTGGTAACGGGCCTTGGCAAAATCAATATCTGGCCAGATCATCTCTAAGCGACGACCATTTCGGGTGCGAGCATACGCCATGTGACTGTAAAGCTGGGCAGCGTAAACGTGATAAAGGGAGTTTTTAGGGTCCAAAGATATGGCTTCTTGGATATATTGCAGGGCCTGTTTTCCATTTCCATAATTCATGGCCTTTTTGTACCTGAGATGCTCCAGTTCACCCTTAAAAGGCCTGAAGGCCCCGAACCACAAAATCCCCGCCAATACCAGGCTGGTAAGGAAAACAGCGGGATAGGCAAAGGGCAGCCTCCGACCCTCTGTTTTTGAAAGTCGTCCGTATATCCTGATGTAAAGACCTTCCATGATTCCCATCATCAGCACGGTCATGAACATGGTGCTGTTTACCCTGAACGGGAAAAAGAATACTGCCGCAATCATAATTCCTACCATGGCAGAAAAGGCCGTTGCTGTGACAATCCTTGCCTGCTTCTCAACCATTTCATCCCGTATAACATGCCAGCCGTGCCTCATCACCACAAAAAAGAAGATCAGTAAAAAGCCGGCAGCAACCAGCCCCCCGTCATTCAAAATCTCCAGGTATTCATTATGCACCCTTCTCGGTTTGGGTTCATCGTAGCCTTTGAAAAAGTCAGGATCTTTTTTGTTTATTTCGGCCTGTGCATCATAGA
>CAZUHR010000512.1:0-2103 GCA_964620335.1 uncultured Desulfobacteraceae bacterium | reverse complement strand
CCGCCAACTCCTGGAGGGTGAACTTTTTTTGTTTACGAAGTGTCTTGATATTTTCGGCGATTAGTTCTTCATGCATATCAATTCCCTCCTGAATAATTGCTTAAAGCATTATTAAATTTCATTTCACAGCCCTTCACTACTGTGTACAAAAAGATCATATGCCTTATTTAACTACAGATGCTCGTGAGGATTTCTTTGTATCTATTTAGGCAACAAAGAGCATTCGGTGAAACTTTATTCCAAAGGATTAGAAAAGATTGGTCCGTGTTGATTAACACCATTGGGTTCGTCTAATATGCTGATAATACAGTAGGATCAGGCCAAAAGAATTTTTTTGATGTACAAGGGCATAATTTCTCCCTCATACTTTTTAATTGAATATCCTTCTGTTTCCTAATTGTCAACAAAAAAAGCAACTTGACAAAAAAAATGACCGAACTTTCGGCCCCTCGGCCTAATTACACCGTTTACATTAAAATATGATATAGGTCCTTCATTGCCTTCGCTCAACGAGCCAGGAAACAGGACAGGGGCTTCTGAAATGTCCATTAGTCCTGAAGGCCTAATTGTCTCAGTATCGCTGACTACACAAAAGGAAGGGGTTCACACCTCTTGCATAAGTGGAAGGGTTTCTCTTCTCTTTCCGGGCTGAAAGCGGATTAAAAAGCACAGACATTACCCTGACCTATAGACGGTTCATTCAGGCACCTTGTACACCCGGCACAGAATACCTCTGAGATTGGTGGAACCAATTTCTGGATTATAAGGGGGCTCGCTTGCGGTCAAGATGTTAATATTGGATTCCTGCCACCCGTGGAGGCTTTCAACCCCCTGCTCGGGGAACCACCAAGCATAGCTAACCCCGATCACCCTTGGATCAATACTCTCGGTGAGCACTGCCCGCTGCTTGATGCGCCCCCGTTTGGTCTCAATATACACCATGTCTCCATTATCAATGGCTAACTTTCCAGCCGTTTCAGGGTGAATCTCAACAAGTGGCTCTGGCTCCAGGTCGCGCAAACTTGCCACTTGTCTATTATTTGAATGACGGAATAGAGCTTGGTGATAACTGGTGAAAATCAGAGGGTAATCCTTTGCCAACTCTGGCGCGCTGTATGGTGTCTCCGGAGGTTCATGGTATACTGGTAGCGGATCGTGCCCCCATTCCTCAAGCCTGCTGGAGTAAATCTCCACCTTACCCGAGGGTGTGTTAAAGCCTTCTTTCTCGTATTTCCTATACTCCTTAGCCCCTTGGATGGTCCCCACCCTCCTAAACTCATCAAAAGTGAGACCTGCAGGCTTCAAAATGGGATCGAGGGCATCATTTACATCATCCCAAAAATACTCGGCTAAACCCAGCTTTTTTGCGAGTTCGTTTATTATCTTTTTGTCCGGCCAGGCTTCACCAATCTGGGCTACCTTCTGCCTCACCACAGCGAAGGGAGCCCTGGTCATTATGTCATCCACTTCAAGGTAGGTGGTAGCAGGGAGAACGATATCAGCGAGCTCGGCAGTAGGCGTCATGAACTGGTCGGCAACATAAAGAAAATCCAATTTCATTAATGCCTTGTGTGCCTCCTGGACATTGCTCCATGTAATGAGGGGATTATTAGCGTGGATACATAGCACCTTAACAGGATAGGGTTTTTCAGTAAGGATGGCTTTGACCAAAAGCTGGGGGAACACAAATTGGGCCATGGTTAACGGGAGGAAGCCAAGATCAGCGCCAATTCTCTTTTTCTGTTGCTCCTCGCCAAGTTTTTCCGTCAGCATAAAGCTGGTAGTTCCCTGCTTCCCTGGAGTAAAATATTGCTTCATACCTAGAGTCAGTGGCGCATAGTCGACTTCCCCACCAGGAATGTTCAAGTTACCAGTTATTGCCCTTAAAATCGAAATCGCTCGCTCGGTTTGTACGCTGTTAATGTCATCGTCAATGGCATTGCCATCCTGAATACAGGCTGGCTTGGTTGTGGCATACATCCTGGCTGCTGCCACTATCTGTTCCGCGGGCACCCATGTTATCTCGGCGACCTTTTGCTGCGTATAGCTTTGAACGTGCTCTTTAAGCTTATCGAAGCCGACAGTCCAGTTGGAAACAAAGGA
>CAZUHR010000511.1:0-2114 GCA_964620335.1 uncultured Desulfobacteraceae bacterium | reverse complement strand
TTCCCCATGTTCCTGGGTCATAAACATCAGTTGTTCGGCCTTGATGGCCTTTTTGATCTTCTTGAGGTTCGCCTTCACATTCTCCGGGCGATCAGCAACCGTGTAGGAAGAATTGAGGCTTTCATAAGGCGGATCGCTTACTCCTCCGCACCTGGTAAAAACCCGGTGAACGAGCCCCGTATGCCTTGAAAGTTTAGGGTACCGGAAGCATTTGAGGCCTTCTTGAATCCACAAAAGCTCTGATGAATAAGGGTTTTCGTGTTTTGAGAGGGAAGATACTGGGAAATGAGATGTTTGGATGGCGTTTTTTTTGGGTCCTTGGTCGTGCATCCTTATTTGAACCATAACCGAGAAGATTTTGCTGCAAGGCGTAATAAGATAGAACACATCACGACGCAGGCCTTCTTACTTACCGCTGCTTCCTCCCGGACCTGACGGGGTTCGCAAGCGCCTGTCACGCGAGGTCCATCCCTTCACCAAAAACAGCAATGGATCAACTCGTGTCAAGGACCTCATAAAGACTTTCAACCCCGCATAAGCGGATTTCGGGTTACAGGGCACCGCTAGCTCCCCGTCTAGCACGACCAAGGCCGGATGAGCCCTTTCAATCGACGTCGACCCGTTCTTTGAGTTCCTTGCCTACTTTAAAGAAGGGGAGTTTTTTTGGCGCAACCTTTATAACATCCCCGGTTTTGGGATTCCTACCCTTGTACCCATCATATTGCTTTACCTTGAAGCTTCCAAGCCCTCTGATTTCCACTCTCTCACCCCTTATAAGGGCATTTTCCATATCCCCAAAGACCGTGTTCACCACCTCTTCGGCCTTTTTCAAGGGCAAATTCTCTTCTTTGGCAAGGGCTTCTATCAACTGAGATTTATTCATGATACTCCCCTTTCTGAATTAAGGAACTATTAAAAGCGGATACATGTATAGGATACTAAAAATAGTGGATCAAACATCCCAAGTCAAGAGCAAATTAGTGAAAAAGTTTACTTTTTCACTTCCTTGCGTTATAAGCCAAAGGACTTATTCTAATCCATTCCGGAAAATTAGTCCTTTTGACATTTAAAGGCATGGATTGAATGCAGGATATTCCATTTCATTATCAAAAAGGAGTAAATTTTATGAAAAACCTGGCTCGTGATGGGATTGAGGAACTGGTTCCTTACCCACCGGGAAAACCGATAGAAGAACTTGAAAGAGAACTCGGCATAAGCGGATCCATAAAACTGGCTTCTAATGAAAATCCTTTGGGTCCTTCACCACTTGCTGTCCAAGCTATTAAGGACAAGTTGCACACTCTTCACAGGTACCCGGATGGGAGCGGCTACTATCTTAAAACCAAACTCAGCGAAACTTATGGGGTGCCATTTGATCAGATTGTCCTGGGTAACGGTTCAAATGAATTGATAGAATTGGTCTTGCGAACTTTTTTATCCCCCGGAGAAGATGTGATCCAGGCCTTTCCCACCTTTCTGGTTTATGAAAAAATGGTAAGAGCGATTGGAGGGCGGATGAATTCGGTTCGTCTTTCGGACTTCAAGGTCGATCTAAAAGAGATCTCAAGGGCAGTCACGCCCGGGACCAAGGTCATATTTATATGCAATCCGAATAATCCAACTGGTTCTGCTATTTTAAAGGAGGATATGCGAAGTTTTTTAGACGAGATCCCGGATGATATTGTTGTGGTGTTGGACGAGGCCTATATAGAATTTGCTTCAGACAAGGCAGTAGCCAGCGGGCTTGAATTGCTTAACGAGCATCCATTATTAGTGGTTTTGAGAACCTTTTCAAAGTTGTATGGACTTGCGGGGTTAAGAATCGGCTATGGGTTTGCTTCTGCAAGGGTGATCGATTACATGAATCGCGTCAGACAGCCTTTTAATGCTAATTCACTGGCCCAGGCCGCGGCAACTGCTGCGCTTAACGATTCTGTATTTGTTAGCAGGACGCAGAGGGTTGTAAGAGAAGGCCTTGATTACTTATATCAGAGCGTTGAGGACATGGGCCTTGAATACATCCGCACCCAGACAAATTTTTTCCTGATAAAGGTACCAATGGGGGGAGAAAGGGCCTACGAACTGATGCTGAAGGAAGGAGTTATTGTTCGTTC
>CAZUHR010000510.1:0-2115 GCA_964620335.1 uncultured Desulfobacteraceae bacterium | reverse complement strand
GGATGATTTACAAAGTATCTATCCTTATCGTACCAGAATGGTCCCAAGGCCGTGTCGAACCTCTCTTTGGCCATGATATCCCTTATCTTTTTCTGATCCAGGGTTCCCGCCTTCTCGATAGCCTGCTGGAAATGCTGCAGCGATGACCAATAGTACAGGCCTCCCCAGTAGTCGGGCTCTACCTTGAAGCGTTTCACGAATTTGTCAACGAGATCCTTGGCTCCGGGAGACGTTTTCGCATTCCAGGCGCCTCCGCCCATGACTCCCTCCACCCCATCTACGCCAAAGGTACCCCTATAGAGGCTGGGGGAAAATGGCAAGACGGTAAGAAAAAAGGCATTAAAGTTAATGCCAAGCTCCATTGACTGACCGGTAAGAAGCATACCGCCGCCAGGATAGCAAGCAGCACAAAAGGCATCGACACCAAGTGACTTGGCCTCCTTCAATAAGGGCGATAAGTCCTTAATCTCCGGGGGAAAGCTCTTGTTTATTTTGACTTCAATTCCCCTCTTCTTGAAAAACGGAACCATGGCATTACCATACTCTACGCCGTGGAGGTCACCGCGGTAGATCACCGCCACCGACTTCACGCCGACCTCCTTAAAAATGTCCGCAAGAGCAGGAGCCTGAGTTTCGGAAAAATTCAAAACCTGGAAGAAGTAGGGAAGACTTTGTTCCTTTAGCTTCAACGCGCCACCGGGGCCGCCAATCAGTATATACCCGTACTTGTTGGCGATAGGGGCGGCAGCAAAGAGCCAAGCAGTGCCCCATGGGGGGAAAACGAAGTCAACCTTGTCCTCTACTATTAATTTTTCCAGCAGGTTCGTCATCGTGCCTATATCGCTTTTATCGTCATATCTTTTGAGCTCCACAGGCAACTTTTTGCCATATTCCTTCACATATATTCCGCCGTTTTTGTTGACCTCCTCAACCCACATCTCGTAGATTCGACCGCCCGATATGGCAACACCGCCCGCTAATGGCCCTGAGAGAGCGATAGCTTGGCCAATGACGATTTTATCCTTAGCTACTGATTTTGTAGCCCCAAAACCAAATAAGAACGCCACCGCTACAGTCATCACGATCAACCCAAACAATACCCTGTTTTTCATTTTGTCCCTCCTTGTCTGTTTCTAAACCCTCTGTTACACATCTTGTCCCGCTTTTTCTCTTTATATATTTACACCTCCTTTCATAAAGGGGTTATTAGCCTTGAGCCATCCATCACGCATAACTTTCCTTATTAAACGTGCAAAAAAATCAAGTCCTCAACTTACCCGGTTATTACAACAAATGCATTTTATCCGCAAAACGTTAGCATCACCACCATTCTTGCTTTTGGCTTTGGGCAGCAAAAATTTGAACTGAAATTTTACTTTTATTCTCCCGAGAAAACAATAAACCTTTTTGCCTCTAGGGTCGCAAGATGGGTTTGATCACGCTCCCCTTTTCCATGTCTTCCCTTACCTTCACGACGTTACGTTCTTTAGCCAGGGCAAAATCGGCAAAAAACGACTGGCCGAAAAAAGAACCATATATTACCTGATCACCCTCTCGCAGGGTCGTCGTACCGTCAGGGCGAGCGCCGTTGAAATTGTTCAATGCTGAAATCTCCCGATTGCTCAAAAACAACCGCAGCTTTAATTTTCATTTTATTTTGTACCTCTTAGGCTAGGGTTATCTGCCTACTATTATTCCCAATGTGTTCAATAGCTAATCGTTTGAAAAGAGCTGGTATGGATGTCGTCTTGTGATTTTGTTTCAATGTTCCGCGAAAACCTTATTCTGGCAGTTCCTTGCCCGCCCGGTACTTTTCCACAAGTTTTCTTTTCAAAATCTTACCCTGAGGATTCTTGGGAAGAGATTCAGTAAACTCAACAGACTTGGGTGCCTTGTAGGAAGCCAGATGCTCTTTGCAAAAGGCAATAATCTCATTTTCGGTAGCGGTGGCATCTCCCTTCAAAGCGACCACAGCATGAACACGCTCCACCCATTGTGGATCGGGAATACCAATAACAGCTACATCGGCAATTGCGGGATGCCTGTAAAGGACTTCTTCTACTTCTCGAGAATATACATTTTCACCTCCAGTCACAATCATGTCCTTTTTTCTGT
>CAZUHR010000509.1:0-2115 GCA_964620335.1 uncultured Desulfobacteraceae bacterium | reverse complement strand
GAAAGTGGTATCTATCTCTAAAGACGGGGATAAGCATAAGCTTGAGGCAGAGATGATAGTATTTGCCCTAGGACATAGTCCGGCTGTTGAAGGTCTTGGTTTGGAAAATGCCGGTATAGAAATAAACAAAGGTAGAATTCAGACAAATAACAGAATGGAAACTAATGTAAGGGGGATTTACTCCGCCGGTGATGTCACCGGCGAAATTATGCTTGCAAATGTTGCCATGGTCCAGGGATCCGTAGCTGCGGATAATGCCGTGGGCAGGGATTCAACTATGGATTATCGAGTGGTTCCTCGCGGTATCCGGACGTTTCCAGAGATTGGGGCAGTGGGTATAACCGAGAAGGAGGCCAGGGAAAAAGACCTAGAGGTAAAGATAGGTAAGTACCCGCTTATGAAAAATGCCAAGGCATCGATGTTGAGTGAGCCAAGTGGCTTTGTTAAAGTTATTGCCGACTCGGCATCGGGAGAAGTTCTGGGGGTTCACATTATTGGACCTCAGGCCACCGAGTTCATACATGAAGCATTAATAGCTATGCAAATGAGAGGGACCGTCCGGGATATAGCGAATGCTATCCATGGCCATCCCTGTTTGCACGAAGCGATGCAGCAGGCCGCTCAATCCCTGTGCAGTTAGGTATCTTATTAGAGAGTTAATCGGAAATTTTCTTAAAATGTTTCTGTAAATTGAGCAGGTGGCTTATCTTGAAGGGAGGTGATAGGGTGCCCGAATTCAGAGTCAAAGGATCCGGGATGAACTCGAAAATCATAGTACGAAAAGGGGAAAATTTTCAGTATTTACCTAACCCGTTTAAAATCCAAGGAGGGGAAAATGGAAGAGGAAAAAGGGCGTGGAGTTAAGATATGGGATGAGGTGCCCGGCTTCGAATTTATTCATGAGGTCGATATCCCAGAGATGCATTCATGGTTTCATGTGCCGTACAGCATACCGGCATGGACACCTTTATTCGGTTGGCATTGGATGAATTATTGTGCTTGGGGTGTACAGTATGCAGCTGACAAGTTAAGCCTGCCGAGGTGTAAAGGTTGGCCTTTGAGGTATATAAATGGAGGTTTGTACACTGCCTTCTATATAGTCAGGGACGAGAATGAGATTGCAGAACGGGAGGCCAAATTCCGTCAGGCTTTGGCCCCCTGGATTGAGGACTTTGACGGAATCTGGGCAGGATACAAGAAGGAACTGCTGGGCATCTATAATAAGCTCAAGGCAGTGGATTTAGAAAACGCCAGCGATTTCCAATTGGCCGAACATCACCATGATCTAAAGATGGCCTGCAAGAGGATGTGGGAAATTCATTTCGTTCCTTTATATGCTGCCAATATGGGGTGGTTAGTGCTTGATGACATGGCCCGGGAGCGCTTCGGCATAAGAGACCAAGACTCTGCATTCCAGGATATGGTGCGCGGCTTCCCCAACAGAATATATGAAGTAGACAAGGAGATGTGGAAATTCGGTCAGCTTGCTGCCGAAATGGGTCTGGAAAGTCTTTTCGCGAAAAATGATTCCCAGTCTATAGTCACCAAACTTCAGGAGTCTGAAAAAGGTAAGGAATGGTTCGATAAGTTCATGAATTACCTGGAGACTGACGAAACCGGGGGGTGGAGAATGAGACGCATGGCCGATTTTACAGAGCCTTACTGGCTTGAGGACCCGGCTACGCCCATAGGACTGGTAAAGAATTATATCAAGAAAGGTGTCGGCTATGATCTTGAGGCTACCAGGGCAGAGCTGTCCGCCAAGAGGGAGAAGGCCATTGCTGAGTTTATCAGCCGAGTACCGGAAGACGAAAGAGCCCTCTGGGAGGGCCTCATCCGACTGGCAGGGAAGTCCAGCGCCTATAGCGAGGAGCATAATCTTTATTGCGAGCTCATGGCACATGCTTTCATGCGACGTGGCTATTTGGCTATGGGAAGAAGACTCGCGCAGAAGGGAACAATTGACACCCCTGAAGACATATTCATGCTTAACCCTGAAGAAATCGACAGGGTAATGCCTGTCCCTGAATACCATGATATGCGCTGGATAACAAAGAGACGCAAGGCTGTCTGGGAGGAGGAGGTGCGCACCAGATCAAATCCTCCAATGTTTAC
>CAZUHR010000508.1:0-2128 GCA_964620335.1 uncultured Desulfobacteraceae bacterium | reverse complement strand
TTAAACGTGGATGCCATCCACAAGATGGGTATCCGCGAAGTAATCACAGCCTGTCCCGAGGGGTACAGGACCTTTATTCATGATTACCCTGAATATGGTATTGAAACGGATTTCAAGGTTACACATATTTACGAATTTCTGGAAAAAGAAATTGATAAGGGTGCAGTAGGCTTCAAAAAACTGAATAATAGGCTCACATTTCAGGATCCCTGCCGATTATCCCGGTTTGAAAACTCCGCAGACCTCCCGAGAAAGCTGCTCAATCGAATGCACCCGAAATCATTTACGGAAATGCAGGATCGGGAAACCGGCGCCACCTGCTGCGGCAACTGCGCCTGGATTGGGTGTGACTCATTCAGCAAGATCATGCAGGTAAAGCGCATAAGGCAGGCCCATGACACGGAAAGCGACTTGTTAGTGACGGCCTGCCCTAAGTGCCAGATTCATCTGCGATGTGCCATGGAAGATCCTTTTATTGGAGAAGAACTCAATACAAAGACAATGGATCTCATAAGCGTTATGGCCAAAACTATTCAATGGGAATAGGAGGTCAGCTGTCAGTATTTGGACTTCGGCTTCTTGATCAAATCCAGTCTTTAACCATCTCTGACTGTTGATCGCTGCAAGCTTGATTAGGTTGAGGTATCAATATGGAAACAAACGTAGTTTTAAAAAAATCACTGAACATGGAGGAAGAACCACGTATCGGAGTCTATGTATGCCACTGCGGCCTCAATATAGCCCAAACCGTGGACTGCGGAAAGGTTGCTGAAATAGCCTCACACCTTGATCATGTGGTTGTTTCAAAGAACATCAGTTATGCCTGTTCGGAACCGGGTCAGAAAGAAATCAAGGATGACATCTTTGAGCACGGCCTGGACCGTGTAGTGGTCGCCTCCTGTTCACCAAGGCTCCATGAAGCCACCTTCAGGCAGATGCTCAAGGAAGCCGGTCTTAATCCCTATCTTCTGGAGATGGCCAACCTTCGTGAGCAATGCAGCTGGGTACACATTAAAGAAAAGGACGCTGCTACGGAAAAGGCAACCGACCTGGTCAAAATGGCCGTGTCCAGAGCGCGCCTCCTTTATCCGCTTCATGAAGAGAAACTGCCTCTTACCAAACGGACACTGATAATCGGTGGAGGTATCGCCGGAATACAGGCGGCCCTTGACCTTGCAGATAGCGGCTTCGATGTCGTACTGGTGGAGAAAAGGCCGTCAATCGGCGGTACCATGGCACAGCTTGACAAGACCTTTCCAACAATGGATTGTTCCATCTGAATACTCGGGCCGAAGATGACGGATGTCGGTCGACATCCCCGCATAAAGCTCTACACCATGAGCGAGGTGGTGGATATCAAGGGCCACGTGGGCAATTTCGATGTAAAAATTCTAAAAAAAGCCCGCTACGTGGATGAAACTGAATGTACGGCCTGCGGTGATTGCACCGATGTCTGCCCAGTAGTCCGCCCGGACGAATTTAACCTGGGCTTGTCATCGCGCAAGGCAATTTTTACACCCTTTCCACAGGCTGTCCCTTCAGCTTACGTTATCAACATCCATGAATGCCTGGGCCACAACCCTGTTGTATGTGCCAAGTGTATTGAGGCCTGCGACAAGAATTGTATTAATTTTCATATGTCCGATGAAGAGATCGTGGAGAGGGTAGGCACAGTTGTTGTTGCCACGGGCCTTGAGGTATATGATCCCACAGAACTCGATGAGTATGCATATACACGGTTCGAAAATGTCCTGACCAGCCTTGAATTTGAACGCCTCATCAATGCAGGGGGCCCCACACAGGGGGAACTGATTCGACCCACGGACAGAAAACGCCCAAAATCTGTAGGATTTGTACAATGTGTCGGCTCGCGTTCGGCCAGAAAAGGCGCCAGCTATTGTTCCAATATATGCTGTATGAATACGATAAAAGGCACGCTTATGCTCAAAGAACACTATCCTGATATGGATATAAAGGTGTTCTATATTGACATCCGGGCCTTCGGCAAAGGATTTGAAGACCTTTACCGCCGAAGCCAGAGACTTGGTGTACACTACCTGAGAGGACTTCCGGGCACGGTTGAAGAAATGCCTGACCGAAGCCTTCGGGTGGCTGTCGAAAATACCGT
>CAZUHR010000507.1:0-2137 GCA_964620335.1 uncultured Desulfobacteraceae bacterium | reverse complement strand
GTCAATTTTTTCCGGTTTTAAATTCATATCTGATTTCCTTTCTTTTTTCTAATTAAGCCACACCGCAGTAGGCTTCTGGGAACTATACCCATTGTAAAATTTTTAATTTTGAATGAATCAACGGGCATGAGGGTCTCTTTTCAAAACCCGCATATGCTTACCTTATTTCATGGAACGGCAGTGATGCCTTAAACCTCTGCTCGGGACAGCCCCTGAAGGGTCTCTTTGTCGTGGCGTTGGCCTTTCCTGCCTGTCCGGTGGCCTAATATTTGCGGGATTGGGGGCGTTCAACTATCTCAGCAGAATTTCTGATGCGACTTTTGAAAAGAGACCCTCATGGCCCTGTGCTATAATCCAAGATTGGGTTTTTCAAAGAGCCAAAATGTTTTACATCAGCTATCAACAATCAGCCTTAAGCTAATTCCTTGATTATGAAAGCTGCCGATTGAATTTTTTCACTCATTTGGGATATTGGTTTCCCTGAAAGGAATGCTTAAAAAAATCTTTCAGGGCATCTACCGTGCTTTGGAAGGCAAGCTCCTGCCACGGGATCCGGTCTTTTGAAAACAATCCGGCCTCCAGTGTCTCATCTCCGGGTATGAGTTCGCCTGATATGTATCGTGCCACATAAACAACCACTACCGGAATGTGCCCGGGATAGGAATATATCCCCAGTAGTCTCTCGATTCGGATTTTCAGCCCACATTCTTCCCTGGTTTCTCGGATTGCAGCGGCCTCAACCTCTTCGCCCCGGTCAACATAACCGCCCGGCATTACCCATTTTCCCTTTTGAGGGCTGATTCCGCGCTTCAATAGAACAATTTTGCCGTCCATCATCAGTATTGAGCAGGCTACAACCTTGGGGTCCAGATAAAATACATAATCACAGGCCGAACACACGAGCCTGGTTCGCTCATTTTCTATTAATTTCAAAGCGTTTAGCTTTCCGCCACAGACCGGGCAGAAGCTGAATTCTGCATTGTGCTGGTTTATGCCCAATTTGTTAACCTCGTAAAAAGCTGCTTAGCGCCTTTTTACTCGGCGGGGCAGGGCTCCCCCACCAAGATTTTTCTATATGGGACTCAATAGCGCCCTTTTCAGATTTTTTCCAGGAATTTCTGTCGAGAACAGCTACCCGTGATCCAGATATAATCTGCGGTTTCTTTTTCAATTTTCAACTGACCTGTAAAAGGGAATAATACAACCGTGGCAAGGTCGACCCGGGCATGTTTCAGTATCCGGTCCGGAATCCCGAATTTTTTTATAATATGTCCGTTTCCGGTAAACACAACCATCTTTCGCTTATCCTTGATAAGAAACTTGCCGATATTTTCGGCCATCGTGTCTTCCCAGACACATTGGGCCTGATAGAAAAAGTCAAAGTTTTTCATGTTCAGGTGCGGGTGTTTCTTGTAAACCTCCCTCAGGTAGTCACGGTGGCTTTCATTATTCAGATCGATGTCGCTTGCCAGTTTATCGCGTTCTTTCGGTTCTAGGCCCGAGAGACCGGATCTTGCCACCTTCCTAGTAATATCACGGGGAGCGTTTATGGCAAGGATCTTACTACCTCTTTCTTTTGCCATAACAATAAGGGGACGATAAAAGTGGTAAAAAAAGCCCCATCCTTTGCGCCAGCCCACATCTTTCAGAAACGTTTCTTCTGTAATGGCTCCTTGCATATATTGATCCAGAACCTCCTGCTGGGAGGTTTGGAAAAACTCCATAGCGACGGTCAATGGCAAATAGTGCCGGGCCATAAGGGCCTGAAGAAGCTGGACCTGTATAAGATGGTGTTCGGGGTTATCGTGTGTTTCTCCGATGAAGACCAGGTCCTTTGTCTTTAGCTGATCAATGAGTTCATCGAACGATACGGTCCTTCCCGTCTCCATGTTTATGATTTGACCGATTTGAAAAGGCCCTGAAATCATTTCTACCCTGGCCATGGGCGTTATTGCAGGCTTTATTGTTGAACATCCAACAGCTACAAGGGAGACCATGGATAGGTAACCCATTGAACGACAAGCGATTCCACAACTTCTCATGTGACCAGACTCCAATAATATCTTTAGCGAAGATAATGATCTTGACTGCCTCCATGACTATCATTTACCCTGTATTTGAGCAATATAATAAATTT
>CAZUHR010000506.1:0-2150 GCA_964620335.1 uncultured Desulfobacteraceae bacterium | reverse complement strand
GGGACTCTTCGAAAGGACGCATCTTTCGGATAAAAAACCCCTCTGCCCCGTGCCGCGGCCCGATTCGTGGTCTGCATTGCAACGCCTCAATGGAATCCACATCCTTCGGTTGAAGCAGACCGCAAGGAGGGCCGCTTGCAGCGTAGGAGTAGATGCGGACTGGAGAGGAGTGCCATGACGAGCCGTTT
Source organism: uncultured Desulfobacteraceae bacterium (assembly GCA_964620335.1). GTDB lineage: Bacteria > Desulfobacterota > DSM-4660 > Desulfatiglandales > Desulfatiglandaceae > JAFDHL01. The sequence goes on along the minus strand of CAZUHR010000506.1, from coordinate 1,962 downwards.
GACCGGCAGTGCCAAACAACATAACCCCACCCTTAGGATAGGGCTTTATTCCCCAGTGAATATTTGAGAAAAGGCAGTACTGCATAACAACTCAGGGACCGAGGTATTAAAAAGGAGGAAGCGCTATGGAAGAAAGGATCTGGCACAAATCATACGCAGAAGGAGTTTCGCCCGGTGTAGATTACGAGAAGATAACATTATCCGAGGTCCTTGAAAGGACGGCAAAAAACTTCCCTGATACTGTTGCACTCATAATGATGGGAAAGAGAATAACCTACAGGCAGCTTAACGAGCTTGTAAACAGTTTTGCCGCCGCCCTTGCCGACCTAGGCATTAAGAAAGGAGACAAGGTTGCGCTTCTGCTTCCGAATATGCCTCAGGTGGTAATCGCATCCTATGCGACCTTCAGGCTGGGGGCAGTAGTGGTTATGAACAACCCCCTTTATACGGAAAGCGAACTCGAGCATCAGCTCAATGATTCCGATTCCAAGATGGCCATATGCATGGATCTCCTGGTTCCAAGAGTGCTTAAGCTAAAAGACAAGACAGGAATTGAGACTGTAATTGCCTGCCACATTCGCGACTATCTCCCTTTCCCCTTAAAGCAGCTATTCCCCTTTGTGAAGAAAGGGATGCACAGAAAGACAGCCCCCGACGAGGGCGTTTATGATTTTCTGGATCTCATCAAGCGGTACCCCGCGACTCCGCCCGGGACAGAGGTCTCTTTCGACGATCTTGCCGCCCTCCTTTACACGGGAGGCACAACAGGCCTTTCAAAGGGCGTAATGTTGAGCCATGCCAACTGCAGCATATGTATCCAGCAATTAAAAGCGTGGCTTCCTGATGTGGAAGAGGGAAAAGAGAGCATGCTGGGCACTTTTCCGATTTTTCACATCGCCGGGTTTACGACCGGAATGAACACGGCCATACTCAGGGGCATTACCCTGATTTTGATCCCCCGCCCTGACCCGGGTGCCGTACTTGAGATGACCAGAAAGTACAAGCCCAACTGGTTCCCATGCGTACCTACTATTTTTGTAGGAGTTATGAACCATCCGGATTTTACCAAAACAGACTTCTCCTTCGTGAAGGGGTGCGTTTCAGGTGCCGCTCCTCTGGCAGTCGAAACCGTCAGGCAATGGGAGGAGACCGTGGGTGCCGGCATAGTCGAGTGCTACGGTCTGACAGAGACCGCAGTCCTGAGTCATGCCAATCCGTGGGGGGGAAAAGTCAAAGTCGGGAGCGTTGGCGTCCCGGTTCCTGACACGGACTGCCGCATTGTGGATGTCGAGACGGGAACGAAGGAAATGCCCCAGGGAGAATCAGGGGAGATCCTTTTGAAAGGTCCGCAAGTAACCGAGGGATATTATAAAAACCCCGAGGAAACTGAAAACGCGATTCGTGACGGATGGCTGTACACAGGGGATATCGGATACATGGACGAAGACGGCTACCTTTTTATTGTAGATCGTAAAAAGGAATTGATCATAGCGGGAGGATACAATATCTATCCGAGGGACATCGACGAAGTCCTTTATGAGCATCCCAAGATTCAGGAAGCGTGCGCTGTAGGCATACCCGATATTTATCGCGGAGAGACCGTCAAGGCCTTTGTCGCCCTTAAGCCTGGTGAAAGTCTCACTAAAGAAGAGGTGATCGCTCATTGCAAGGAAAAGCTTGCCGTTTACAAGGTTCCGAAAATTGTGGAGTTCATGGACGAACTCCCGAAGAGTGTCATCGGGAAGGTCCTGCGAAGAAAGCTGAAAGAGATGGAGATGGAAAAAGCTGAAAAACAGTAAAACAGGAGACAGGCATGTCAGGGAATTTTGGTGATATTGTGGGAAGGAGGATTTATGCAAGGATATGACGTGGTAGTCATAGGATCGGGTAATGGAGGTATCACCGCGTCCGCGGCAATGGCCCAAAAGGGTCTTAATGTCCTGCTTCTTGAAAGACACAACA
>CAZUHR010000505.1:0-2172 GCA_964620335.1 uncultured Desulfobacteraceae bacterium | reverse complement strand
TAATAATATTTCAAGTCAAACAATTTGTTATGATATAATTTTAGTTGAAACTTTTCCGCGAGAATAATCCTTGGTCCGGAAGAGGCTCCCACATCGGCTTGTTCACCACTGAATACTCCGATATGCCTTTATTGTAATCGATATTTTGATGGACCCGTAAAAAGTCCATCTATCCCGGATAGCGGGAGGGTGTGGGTGAAACCATTTGAATTCACTTTAAATGGGGGGATGGGTAGCCCTTCTCCACCGATTAGACAAGGTGCGGAGCGACTTTTTACGCGGTCGTCATTCTTGGAAGGATAAAAAAATTGAATAAAGAACAAGTTGAAAAAACCGAATCCCTGCTGGGTGAAGATACTGTGGAAATGCTGCTGCAGGTTCACCAGGATTCCCTGTGGATACTCGAAAACCTCGGAGTCGGTTGCAAGCAAACCGAGATACAGGAAACATTCCAAAAATTTGCTGAAGAAGGTCAGGCCGTTGTTTACGAAGACCGCATTTATATTACTTCAGCATTGGTTGAACATTGTCTCAAGACTGTTCCAAGGATATCCAGCTTTTTCGTTCCATTGAACAGTTTTTTCATTGGAGGCACAGCGCCCTATGTCTACGACGACAAGGAGGGAAAGGGGGGTGTGTTTCCCAAACCCGAAGACGCGGCCCGGATCGCACAAATTGCAGAGAAAAGCCGGATGGTGTCCGGTATGGGAAGGGGAATAAAGCTCAAGGACGAGGTGCAGCAGATGAATATCATGTCTGAAAATTGCACCAAGCCCCTCTATTTCGCGGTGACCTCGGACACATCCCTTGCTAGGGCGAAAGAGATATATTCCGAAAGAAAAAATATCATGATTGTGTTCTGTCTAACGCGGCCGCCGTTAGAGGTAAACGAGAACTTTTCCGATTATTTTGTCAAGGTGGTCAAGGCCGGGTTGCCGGTTTTCATTTCGGCCATGCCCATGGCAGGTATCAGTGCTCCTTATTGTTATAACGGGGTCCTGGCCATGACACATGCAGAAGTGCTATTCGGCATTTGTACCGCGCAATTACTCAATTCCGGTACAACTTGTGTTCATGCAGGTTACCCGACGATAGCGGATCCGAGCATTGAATACAATCCTAATTACGGCCTGATCAGCCATAACTTCTTGAACATCCTTATGGCCCATCTGAACCTTATGCTGGACCTGCCTACCTTTCAAAGCGCCGGCACAACCCATGAGGAAAACCTTACAAAGCGGGCATATGCAGACGCGAAAATGGGACAGGCCCTGTGCATAAAGTATGGATTCCATATGATGCGTCATCCCTTTGCCTTTCTCCGCTACCTGATCGATTTCTCATTTGCAAAACTGGAAAAGGCCATAAGGATTGCTGAAGAAGTGACTCCGGAGGACGCACCAGAGGTGGAAGTACCGGCATATGATGAAAGGGGCATGGAGTCCATTAAGAATATAGGCCTGGGTATGTATATGGAAGATCCCCTGACCACGGCTAATTTAGGGAAAATTTTTAGCAGTTAGTATTTTTCAAGCAACAAGTTTCCTAAGGAAATCTTAAGGAGGTTTATCATGTGTGGTATTGCCGGATGCATAAGAAAACGTGATAAAAAGACGATTAACCGTATGTTGGACGCCCTCCCGCACAGGGGGCCTGATGACAGAGGCATCCATGTTTACGGAGACACTGTTTTAGGGCACACACGGCTGTCCATAGTGGATGTAGCACTTGGTCATCAACCCATTCTGGCCAATAGTGGAAGTCAAGGGATTATATGCAACGGAGAGATCTATAATTTTCGTAGGCTTCGAAACAGGCTCTCCCCCCAACACCGTTTCAAGACAAAATCCGATTCTGAGGTCATACTCCATCTCTATCAAGAAAAAGGTCCTGAATGTGTCAAGGAATTGGACGGCATGTTCGCCTTTGCCATCTTTGACGGTGATAACTTCATGATGGCGAGAGACCCTATCGGGATCAAACCACTGTATTACGGTTATAAAGAGGACAAACTCTATTTTTCATCGGAGCTGGGCGCCATGAGCCTTGCCTCCGTCGATATTGTTCATGAATTTCCCGCTGGTCATTATTATACGCCGGAGCAAGGATTTGTGCCCTATTATCAGATCCCGGAGATTGAAGACCATCTTCTGACGGATATTGAAGAGACCG
>CAZUHR010000504.1:0-2176 GCA_964620335.1 uncultured Desulfobacteraceae bacterium | reverse complement strand
GTATATTCAATGACCTGTCTTCCATCTATTTTGGGCATTATTATATCCAGAAAAAGGAAGTCGATGGGTCCTTCGTCCAATTTTGATATTGCCTCCTTTCCGTCATAGGCACAAATAACTTCAAAACCCCGTTTTTCGAGCAATTCTTTCAGGAATTCAACAAAGAAAAAGTCGTTATCTACAACCAGGGCCTTTTTTGACATTTTTTTACCTATCCTACCGAGTATTTTCGGTTGAAATTTGTATCTTGGAAAAGGGCTTTTGACCTATAGCATCATGAACGGTCAATCGCTGATTAGTCAATGCAAACCCTGCGAATCTCATTCATATCAGTCAGTCCTTGAAGAACTTTTTGAATACCGTCCTGTTTCAGGGTAGTCATACCTTCCTTTGATGCCTGTGAAAATAATTCTTCCGCCGTCCCTTGTCTCTTAATTAAATCCTTAATTGAGGGTGTTCCCTCCATTAATTCGTGTATGCCCATACGTCCTTTGTAGCCACTTCCCGCGCATACCTCACAACCATCCGGGTGATAAAGGGTGAGGTCGGAATTGAATTCCAACTTTTTGGCTTCAAAATCCTTTTGGCCGTACTCTCTGATGAGATCTTCACATTCGTCTTTGGAGGGATGATAAGCTTTTCGGCAATTGATGCATAATCTCCTAACCAGCCGTTGGGCAAGTACCCCCAGAAAAGCGTCGGAAAAATTGAGGGCGTTTAATCCCATGTCCAGCAGCCTGGTTGCAGTTTCCGGGGCGCTGTTGGTGTGGAGTGTTGAGAACACAAGATGGCCGGTCAGTGATGCCTCGACTCCGGTAGAGGCTGTTTCATAATCACGCATCTCACCGATCATTATTACATCCGGATCCAACCTCAAAAAGGAGCGCATGACCCTCGCAAAGTCAAGGCCGATCTTTGGCTTTACTTCTACCTGTCTTAACCCGGATTGGGTAATTTCAACAGGATCCTCCGCGGTCCATATTTTGATGCCCGGTTTATTGATATATCCGAGGGCAGCGTGAAGGGTCGTTGTTTTACCCGAACCTGTGGGGCCTACGGCCAGTATCAAGCCATAGGGCTGGGCAAGGATCTTTTTCATGATCTTCATATTTCGTTCATCCAAACCCATCTCATCCAGTTTCATGGCTCCGGCCTTGGCCAGAATTCTCAAAACGGCATCCTCAAATCCACCTGCCGTCGGCATAGTGGCCAGTCTTAATTCAAACGGAGGTATGCCTTTGCGTTTGAATTTGATCTTGCCGTCCTGGGGCAGTCGTCTTTCAGCGATGTCAAGATTAGCCATGATCTTGATCCTTGAAATCAGTGCTCTGGACATAGATAGGGGGACTTGGATATACTCCTGGCAGACCCCATCCAAGCGGAAACGGATTTGGGTCTTCCTGGATACTGGTGAGGGTTCTATATGGATATCAGATACGTTCGTCCGGTAGGCGCTTACAAGGATTTGGTCCACAAGTTTAACAACCTGGCTGGATGACTCATCAATGGCTCCCGTATCCTCTTCTGGTTCTGTGTATTCCTCCTCCTCAAACGAGATGTCAGGAATCATGTCAAGGTTTTCAATAATATTCTCAAGAGATTCTTCTGCCTTGGTATCAAAAAAATGCGTGATAAATTGTTTGATATCCTCCTTAGTCCCTACTGAGAAGATGATATTGCTGGTTTTTATCAGGGCCCTGATCTGGTCGGTTTTTTGAAGATTTTTGGGGTCGTCAATAAGTATCTCAATGCCGCTTTTTCCCCATTTCATGGGGACCCACATGTCCTGCATCAAAAAGGACTTTTTCAAATTGCTTACAAGCTCAACGGGAATAGGAAATTTAGGATCAAAAGCTCTAAAATTACATCCATAAAAAAGGGAGAGGGATTTCCCCACTTCTTCTTTTTTCACTTTGAAATGATCCGTCAAGACAGACTCGACACTTTTTTCTAATTTTTTGGAAATGTTTAAGGCCTTTTGCAGCTGATCGGCTGTTATTATCTTCTTTTTAAGAAGATAATTGTATCTGGAACCTGAAGGAACCGTAAAAGTTAAATGGTTGAGTTTGTCTTTGTATTCCTGTTTGTCCGGGTCAAGATCTGAAGCTTCTTTACACAAACCAATCGTCAGATCTTTGTGGCCTCTTTTTTCCATCTCAAGGCCAAGAGAAAATTT
>CAZUHR010000503.1:0-2182 GCA_964620335.1 uncultured Desulfobacteraceae bacterium | reverse complement strand
TCTCCTGCCGGAAAGGGGAGGAAGACTATGCCCTTGCGTTTGTTATTCCCAACGGCACAGAGGGTATGACCTATGTTGCACAATATAATCCCTTCAGCGTGGAACGAGAGTATGCAGAGCATATTGGGCATATTGGCAACCCCATATACGGTCAGCGGGAGACCTGCCTTGTGATTTTTGATCACGTTTTTGTTCCCTGGGAAAGGGTATTCATGTGCGGAGAGGTAGAGTATACTCAGAGTTTTATTACCAGATTTGCCAAAACACACCGCATGAATTGCGGTGGTGCATGCAAAGTCGGGTTTATGGATCTGATTATTGGTGCAACTCAGCTTATAGCGGAATACAATGGACTGCAGAAAGTGTCTCACATTGCACAAAAAATTACACGAATGATTCAATTAAACGAGACATCACTTGCCTGCGCCATTGCTGCGGCATACCTGGGCAAGGAGGAGCCAGAGGGATCCGGCGTCTTCATGCCGGATGAGGCGATGAGCAATATAGCCAAACTGAATACAAATGACGGGTTTTGGGAAGTTCTTGCCCTGGCCGGTGATATTGCGGGGGGTGTCGCAGTCACATTGCCCGGTGAGATGGAGCTGGAAAACCCCGAAATAAAGGAATATATGGCTAAATACCTCAAGTCTGCCGCCCCGGCGGATAAGAGAATGAGATTGATGAAATTCCTTCAAAACTGGGTTGCCGGACTGCATGGAGTCGGTACCTACCAGGGTTCCGGCCCGAGCCAGAACCAGATGATGGTTCTTTACAGGATAACGAATCTGGAAGAAAAGAAAAGGATGGCCGAGGAACTTGCCAACAAAGTATGATGGTTTTTATATTAAGGAGGATAAGATGAATATAGTATTGTATATTATTTCCATCCTTTGGATTGTCGTGGGAGTGTTTCTTGTAATTTATACAGAGGGAACCAGGGAGTTTTATAAAAAGCTGTTTTTAAGAGATAGTGTCAAGTGGATGGCCGTGATTCCTGTTATTTTCGGCGTATTTCTTGTGGTGGGTGCCTTTTATTACGAGAGGCTATTCTGGTTGGCTATTATCCTGGGAATTCTGGCCCTCGCAAAGGGCGTTTACGTATTCTTCGCCCCTTCACATCAAATAAAAGGCCTTATGGAATGGTGGTTTAACCGCGCCAGTGACGGGACCATAAGGCTTTTCGGATTAATTATCTTTATCCTGGGAAGTGCCATGTTGTCCTATCTTATGTGATTTTTTTGCCCTAGAAGGGAAGGGGGCTTTGGGAGAAAGGGGATCGGCCTCTTACCTGCGGGGCCGATCCCCTTTTTTTATCCCTTGATGATTCTCGGGATCATCATATGGTTTTGGGGACAGATAGATATCGGGTTTTGGTAGGAACATCCCGCAAAGGCCACTATATACTTCCTTAGATCCGGAAGGGATACTATTTCGTCCACGAAACCCCTCTTTGCACAATAGATCGGCCTGGAATTATCATAATACTGCTGTGCAAGATCATTCATTTTGTCTATGACCGGCTGTAGCGGTTTGCCCGCGTCCTTCTCCTTGACCAGTCTCCTTGAAAAGGATGCTGCAGCCGCCGTCTCTCCGTGCATCACGTAAATTTCGGTTGTAGGAGTCCCTAATGTGAACGCGTTGTGGTTGTTGGCGGTGGGACCACCCATGATGTAATGGGCAGCGGCCGTTCCTTTTCTCAAGATGATGCACATTTGTGGGACATCCGTCTGTTCGATGGAGTAAATCAGGGACTGTCCAAGGCCCAAGAGCTCGGCCTTTTCTGCAATATCTCCCACGTCAATACCGGAGGTATCCTGAAACCAGACAATAGGAACTCTGTCACGTCCGCACAGCGTGACAAATTCATTCAACTTGATCAGGCCCTGGCGGTAAAGCTTGCCACCTATGCCGGGGTAATCAGCATATTCAGGGTAGTCTGCTCCCAAGAATCCCTGGCGATTCCCTATAAAACCCATAAGAAAGCCGTTGATTTTGGCTAAGCCGGTATATACCTCCGGGCCATAGTCCGGCCTGAATTCCATATGTTCGCTGTTGTCGAAAATACGGGCCAGCATTTCGTCGAAATTGTAACTTCGCTTTTGATTAAATGCCACGATGCTGTTTATGTCATCTGCCGGGAATTTGGGCTCTTTTGGCTCGGCCACGCGGAAAAAATGGGGGT
>CAZUHR010000502.1:0-2203 GCA_964620335.1 uncultured Desulfobacteraceae bacterium | reverse complement strand
AGGTTGTGTCAGTTGATATCCAGGGTATGCAAGACAGAGGTCCCGAAAACCAGCCGGATGTTCATCCTTCTTACAATTAAAGGCCATTTGCTGTCATGTCCAAACAAAATGCCTTGATCGGTAGTTGCCTCTATTTTTCTTGTTTTTGTCATTGAAATATTTGATATAAGGAACTTCCGGAATGATTCCGGATTAGGCGAATAGGTATCACTGCAACTATTCAGGAGTCAGGATCAAGGAGTCCAAACCCAAAACTCGAAACAAGATTATGCCCAGATTATCTAAAAAAAAGGATACAGGAAAAGAGATAAGTGATGCTGATCAGGAAAAAAGCCTTTTTCAAAGACTTCAGCAGAGACTTTCAAATACGAGATCCACACTAGCGGGGAGACTGGATCGGCTTTTTTTAGGCAAAAAGGAGATTACCGATGATCTTTTGGAAGAATTGGAGGAGATCCTTTTAACCTCGGATATAGGTGTTACAACGACCCAGGAATTGATCGATTCGGTTCAGGAGAAGGTTGCAAGAAAGGAATTGAAAGATCCGAAAAAATTGAAAGATGCCTTTAAGGATCGCGTCCTTTCACTTCTTAAAGTCCCGGAAGTTGCGCATCCGGTTCCGGGGCCGGGTGAGCCGCTGGTTATTCTTGTTATCGGCGTTAACGGCGTTGGTAAAACAACCACAATCGGTAAGGCTGCGCAGCGCTTCAAGATGGATGGAAAGCAGGTCATGCTGGTGGCGGCGGACACATTTAGGGCTGCGGCAGTTGAGCAATTGGCTGTCTGGGGTGAGAGGGTAGGGGCGGAAGTTATAAGACAAAAAACCGGAGCTGATCCCTCCGCAGTGGTTTTTGATGGATTAACTGCCGCAATTTCAAAGAAAGTTGACGCTGTCTTCATTGACACGGCAGGACGGCTCCATACAAGGAAAGACCTTATGGGAGAACTCGCGAAAATCCATCGTGTTGCCGGCCGAAAGCTCCCAGGAGCACCGCATGAGGTATGGCTGGTCCTGGATGCCACAACCGGACAAAACGCCATTTCTCAGACTGAGATGTTTAATAAGGCTTTGGGGCTCACCCATATCATTTTGACCAAACTTGACGGCACCGCAAAAGGAGGTATCGTTGTGGGTATCGCAGAGAAGTTCAGAATACCCGTTAAGTACATCGGTATCGGTGAAAAGCCTGATGATCTCAGGCCCTTTAATGCTCAGGATTTTGTGCAGGCCATATTTGATTAGAATATACGCAGGATCAAAGGGTTCAGCGCTAGCTGTTAAAAAAATTTACAGTGGTATAATTAAGAAATTATAAGAATTTTGCTGCGGCAAACCATGCCGTTGACCTGCCTGAAATTCTCTGGTAAGCATTTGCAGAAGGCCTTAGTTTTGAAAGGAAAGAAAAATGACCGAGGAAAGAGAGATAATTACTGATTGTACCCTCTGTTATCACGGTTGTGGCGTTAAGGTGACTGTCCGGGATGGGAAGGCTGTTAAGATAAGAGGCATGGAATATCATCCCCTGAATAAGGGGCGACTTTGTCCAAAAGGGGCCAACGTCTTAGATATCATTTACAGCCCAGAGCGTTTAAGACATCCCTTAAAGAAAATAAACGGTCGTTTTGAGGCGATTTCCTGGGATCAGGCTTTGGCAGAAATCGCTGAAAAGCTTATTAGGCTCAAGGAAGAGTTCGGGCCCCAGGTACTGGCCATGTTCTGTGGTTCCATAGGGGTGGAGAATTTGGAGATGTCAACCCTGGTTCATCAGCTCAAGGCAGCCTATGGCTCGCCCAATTTCTTTTCGGTTGAAAGTATCTGCTACAGAATGCGTATACGCACCAGGCAGATGACCTTCGGCAGGTATCCTATTGAGGAACCGGACTCCAATCTCTATATTCTGTGGGGCCATAATCCGGACCAGTCCGACTTTCCCCTTAAGTTTTTTATAAAAAGGAATCTTAAAAAGGGAGCCAAACTTGTTGTTATTGATCCTAAAAGGATTTCCTTAGCCGATCAGGCCGATATGTATCTGAGTATCCGACCAGGAACCGATGGGGCCCTGGCTCTGGCCATGATGAACGTGATCGTAGACGAGGAGCTTTATGACCGGGAGTTCATTGATAAATATACGCATGGTTTTGAGAGGTTTGTCTCACATGTTCAGAAATATACCCCTGAGTGGGCAGAAGAGATCACCTGGGT
>CAZUHR010000501.1:0-2208 GCA_964620335.1 uncultured Desulfobacteraceae bacterium | reverse complement strand
ATTTTTTTATAATCATTAAGATCGATGTCTACTTTATAATATTGATATCCAATTGCTGTGCCAAAATATTTATCAATTCAATTAGTTAGTCCGACTCAAGCGGATGGTCACTCTTTGGCACAAACTTTGCTGATCTTTGCCATCTTTAAGAAGCACCGCTTATTCTTTCCCAATAACATTTCGATATTGTCAAAAGTTTTATGAAAACCAGGGAATAACACATGAAAATGATAAGAGAGAGCAGAGCAGAGCAGAGGAGAAGAGGAGGTAGGTTAATTGTTCCCTAAGGAGAAGTGGTGGGGGGTGAGAGGGAGTGCGATTACGGAACAGTAGTTCCACAGAAAGGTAGTTGTTTTTATTGTTCTTTGACAAGTGAAGAGAAGTTAGTCTATGCAGCGAGGGAAAGGATTTTTGCCCACTTACCCTGGATAGTGGTAATGGCTTCCAGTTCAGAGAGCACAACGGGTGTTTTGTAGCCCAGGGACATGTGGGGCCTTAAGAAGTTATAGTGAGTTACAAACAGCGTGGTAAGGGTGATTGCACCGTTGGCACTATTAAAGCCATGCGAGGGTTTGACATGGTGCTTGAAGGTTCTGTTTAAGCGCTCAATGAGCTGTTTGAAGGCCCGGTATGCTGCTGACTCGCTGTCGAGATTCTGGAGGCCGATGACCTTGCGGTGGGTAAGGGATGCATTGTTTTCTCTCTGGGTATTGAGGAAATGTATCCCTGCCGGATAGGAGGGATTGCCATCGGTGACGAGGATAAGGGGCTGGTTGGGAGCGGCGGTGCGAATCGCTTCTGTCATGGCTATAATGGCAGGAAGGGTGTCTCTGGTGTTGGCCACATGGTAGGCGGTGATTTTCAGGTTCTGGGAAGAGATGAAGAAGAAGACGTAGTGGTGTTTTCCCATGACCTTGATGTAGGCTTCATCGCCTGCGCTTATGCTATCAACCGATCCCTTATGGGCCCTATTAAAGCTGTGACAATAAAAGGCGGCAGCGGCGGCATAGTTCAACACCGTTTGGTAGGAGATGGAGATACAGAATACGGATCGAAGGAGGGAAGCGGTCTTTCTGGCGCTTAAGGCAAAGGAGACATAGAAGGTAAGGATAAGGCCGAGGATATTGGGTGCGTTGTGGATTTTGGTCAGGTCGACGGTGGGCTGATGCGGGCCGGCATGGGTAAGCTCGTGAGATTGGTAATGATATTCCCTATACTGATAGCAGAGCTTGAACTGGGAGCTTCGTTTGCTCCTAAGGGTCTTTTCCTTTTCATTGAGCTTTGCGATGTTGCGTGCTCGATGAGAACACCGATCATTGCAGCACTTGTAGATGGTAACCTCTCTTCTGTGTTTCCAAGTAAATAAGGCATGGTTGCAATACGGGCAGAAGTATTTCGTCTTTTCTCCCTTCCGGAATCTTTTGTTCATCTGAAAGAGGGCGTGACAGACTTTGCATCTGAGTTGAGTCCTTTTGTTCCCGTCGTTGTAGTAGAGATAGCTATGGGGAGCATTGCAGCAGGTACATACAAGATGTTGAGGCACGCGTGGAGAGGTTGGGCGATAGTTCACGGGAGCTAAAGGCTTGCCATGAGTCAGTTCATATGCGGTAAGGATGTGCTTGTAGTTTTCCAGGGGAGCAGGTTTTTTTGGCTGTGGAGGTTCAGTCAAGGGCGCTAAGGAATCAACAGAAAAGTTTCTATACTGAGGGTGCTTTTCTTTGAAGTCATCTCTTGGTTTCACTTCCGGATTACGGTTTTGGAGAACATCAACGAGACCGGTAATGATCAGTTCTATTTCAGCCTTGGTGAATTTAGAACATATCCAAATGATGAAACGGGCTATTTTAGGCATAAGGACTTGCCTCCTCTGTATAGTGTCCCAACTACATAAACCCTACTTAATAGGGGGGAGGCAAGCCTTTTTCAAATAACGCTTTGAAACTAAAAAGATTTTCTGAAAAAGAATCAAGAAGTTTTGACAAAACGTGTAAGACCGCTTAAAGGATGATTTATTATGGTGATACGTTTTAACGCTGATGAAGTATTCGAAATGGCGATCCGAGCGGAGCGGAACGGAGCAGCCTTTTATCGTAAAGCCGCTCAGCTGAAAGCCGGCAAGGGAAATGTTGAATTCCTTGAAAAGCTTGCGGCTATGGAAGACGCTCACGAAAAGGTGTTTGCGCATATGCGAAAGGGTTTGTCGGAGCG
>CAZUHR010000500.1:0-2211 GCA_964620335.1 uncultured Desulfobacteraceae bacterium | reverse complement strand
CTATCAAGATCTTCGTCGCTTGAAGACGGTTCATTGTGGTACAGGCACAAGTGCTTCACACCTGCTCTTTGGGCAAACTCCGCCCCGATAACATTATTGGAGTGCCCCCAGTCTTCCTTCACAGTGCAGGCATCTGTCAGGCTGTATTGGGCATCATAAATCAACAAATCCGCATCCCTGAAAAACTCCACAAAATGGGCGGAATCCTCATCAGTTTCTGATTTATGCTCAGAATCCGTAGAGTAAACAACCGTTTTTCCTTTCCTCTCTATCCTATATCCATAGGACTTCCCGGGATGACTCTGCTCCTTGGCCGTGACCCTGAACCCTGAAATATCATATGTTTTATCGGGGACAAGCTTTACAAAACGGGTGTCTGCGTCCAAATCGTTGAAATCGACCGGGTACAAGGGAGCACTCTGCTGGAGAACAAAGGTATCCTTCATGTCTTCATGGCATCCGTAAAATGTGATGCTATTCCCTTTAGAATAACTCGGAAGAAAAAAAGGGAACCCCTGAATATGGTCCCAATGAAGATGCGAGATTAATATGTGAAAGTCCTTTGGTGGATTCTCACCGGGATTCCTGATGAGATGATTGCCGAAATCCCGGAGGCCGGAACCCGCATCGCAAATAATGAAATCGCTGCCGTCCCGGATCTCTACGCACGACGTATTGGTGCCATAAGTTCCTCTTACCCAAAAGGGAAGTTCATTATCAATGAAAGCATTAGTATCGCTCCCCTGGCCAAATCGCTCTTGGGCCGCAATCACCAAAGCAGCTTTTATCTTTTTCCTGATGTCTTCAGTCCGCAGGGAAGCAGGCAGCGAACCACGTGTCCCCCAAAAACGTACTTGCATACTCATGTCCCACTTTCAATGCAACCCGAACCTGACATTAAAACAAATACAAACCCCTTGTTGGAACTGGATAATTAAAATATATGGGAACACCATTTATGTGTCAAAGGAAAAACCGTCACAAATTCCTCTGGCTCAGATCCCCCAATTCATACTGAACCACTGACACCATAGCAATGGCTGCTGTCTCGGATCTCAAAATTCTGTTTCCGAAACTGACCGGAGTGAAACCCGCGGCATTGGCGGTCGCAATCTCGGACTGATCAAACCCGCCCTCGGGCCCTACAATGCCTACGAATTTCTTCTCCCGAGGATATGACTCAAAAAGACCTCTTAAATCCCTCTTCTCTTCTTCCTCCCATAAAACCACCTTAAGGGCTTTTCGGCCTTCCAATTCGGCTATCAATTCTTTGAAAACGCAAATTGATCCTATTTCCACCGGCTTTCTTCTGTTGGACTGCTTTGCCGCGTTATAAGCTATTTCACGCCAGTGCGTCATCTTATTCGCAAGCCTGCCTTTATCCAGCCGGATGACCGTGCGTTCAGAAATAAAAGGTAGAATTAGATCAACACCCAGTTCCGATGTCTTCTGAACCAGATAGTCCATTGGACGAGACTTTAAGATGGCCTGACACAGAGTAATCTCTACGGGGGATGATGGTGGTTTGGGAAGGGATTTTTCAAGCCTCACCCGCACCTCCCTGGAACTGATAGACTCAATAATACCCTGAAAACGTTTTCCATCGCCGTCCATAAGAATCAACCGATCCCCCGGGCCCATCCGCAGGACTCTTGCAATGTGTTTCGCCTCGGCCCCTGTAATAGTGCAGGTTTTATCCTTGGTTCTTATCTTATCGACGAAAAACCGCCTCAATGTTTTGTCTCTCAACGCGATTTTCAAAGTATGGAATCCACATCCTTCGATTCCAGCAGACCGGCCAGAAAGACGGCGGGCAAGCAGCAGGGAGGGCCGCTTGTCCATCCTCGTCCGACGCCATAGGCTATGGCCGACGGTGTCCGCAGTAGCCTGTCCACCCTCCGCAGTAGCCCGCTACGGAGGACGGGCACCGTAGGAGTAGATGCGGACTGGAGAATAGTGCCATGCCGAGCCGTTTGACTGGCATAGCCAACCAACATAGCCCTACCCTAGGAGGCTGTCGGAAAACCCCCTCCTTTTGAGACTGTGTCGTAATGTCATTGCGAGGAGCCGCAGGCGACAAAGCAATCTCGTAACACGTCGAAATTAAAGGGATTGCCGCGCTCCCTTTGGTCGCTCGCAATGACCGGGAGGGATTGTGACACAGTCTCTTTTGAGGAGAGGGTTTAACAAATAGTATATCATGCCTTTTGA
>CAZUHR010000499.1:0-2219 GCA_964620335.1 uncultured Desulfobacteraceae bacterium | reverse complement strand
AGCACCGAACCTTCACCGCCTACATCGAAAAGCAGCGTCTTTTCCGGCCCCTTTACATAGCAAGAAAAACCCCATCTGGTCTCTAAGCTCTTATCATAGATGTTATTATCATAGACTATTGTAAGACTCAGGTCTTTCGCCGTTACATGGGATATTATAGGAGGTATTGATATGGACAATACTGCACATATAAGTAAGGGAAGTATCCGCTTTAGGATATCCATTTTTTACCTTTTATGGGGTGAGTGAAGGGACTTGAACCCTCGACAACTGGGGCCACAACCCAGTGCTCTACCAACTGAGCTACACCCACCATATTTTCATTATAGCAAGCTTTCATGATTTTTCAAGCTCATTTTCCATTATCTACCGGGTAGCTACCAAGTATTGAGTATTTGACTGTAAAGAAAATCTTGTCTATTATTTTCACCAAAAGATCTTGGGCTTGAAAATGAAATGCGTAAATTTGTACTGCTTCCTTCCTCCCTTAGCCGCAGGATTTTAAGGCCGGGAAGAAGAAAGCTTAACAACTTGACAGGAGAATTAAAGATAATGGCCAATGAAAACAGACCGCTTTTTGCAAAGATACCCTCTGTTGACCGGTTATTGATGACCAAAACCATGAAAGAGGTTTTGGGCTCGTATCCCAAGACGCTGGTATTAAAGGCCATAAACCATATCCTGGATGGCCTCCGGGCAAAGATAAAAAGAGGGGACATCGTGGAAGAAGGATCGGATTTGAGCTTGGAATCGGTTTCAAGCCAGGTTGTGAAAAGGCTGGAGGTGATATCCAGGCCTAGCCTGAGGCCTCTTATTAATGCAACCGGTATTGTTGTCCATACCAATTTGGGACGGTCCATTTTGGCAGACAGTGCTTTAAAGAAATTCAAGCCTATTGGAGGGGGGTACAGTAACCTGGAATATGACCTGGATAAGGGCAAAAGGGGAAGCAGATATGTCCATGTGGAAGAGATACTCAAAGAGTTGACTTCTGCGGAGGCCGCAATGGTTGTCAACAACAATGCCGCTGCTGTTCTTATTTCACTCGAAACACTGGCCAAGGGAGGTGAGGTAATAGTATCCCGGGGACAGCTCGTGGAGATCGGCGGATCTTTTCGCATACCCGATGTGATGCGCAAGAGCGGTGCAAAAATGGTTGAAGTTGGCACCACGAACAAGACCCATCTCTGGGATTACGAGGAGGTTATCGGTCCTGAAACGGCGCTATTGTTGAAGGTCCATAAGAGTAATTATTCAATCGTGGGTTTTTCGGAGGATGTGCCCCTGCCAGAGCTTGTAAAACTGGGCAGGAGATACGGAATTACAGTTATGGAGGATCTGGGAAGCGGTTGTTTTATAGACTTCTCGAGATACGGTGTTGTCAAGGAACCCACTGTTCAGGAGGTCCTGTCGCAAGGTGTTGATTTGGTAACTTTCAGTGGGGATAAATTGTTAGGCGGACCGCAGAATGGTATTATTCTGGGAAGAAAAAATTTGATCGAGGCTATCAAGAAGAACCCTCTAAACAGGGCAGTGAGGATTGATAAACTAACACTTTTGGCCCTAGAGGAGACGTTGCGAATCTACAGGGATGAGAATAATGCCGTAAAAGCCATTCCTACTCTCAGGATGATTTGTGAGCCTTACAGGTCGTTAAAGAAAAAGGCGGAGTGGCTGATCAAGTTGATCGGAAAATTGGAAACCGGGAATTTTTCATTTGAACTGGTAGACGGTAACTCTAGGCCGGGCGGGGGTGCATTACCCCTTTCGGAATTACCCAGCCGTTTGCTTTGCCTTGTTCCGGGGAAGATGTCCTCACATTCCATGGAGGTATGGCTCAGGTCATATGATCCACCGGTGATTGCAAGAGTCGAAAATGAGCGGGTGCTCCTTGATGTGAGGACCATACAGGGAAGAGAACTGAAGATGGTGGCCCAGGCTGTAAAGGATATGGCCCTGATTGGGAAGTGATAAAATATTCAGTCATAAGCGTTCGGTTTATTGTCCCCTGGGCGCACAAAAAAGGCGGTGAACCAATTAAGGTTTCCCGCCTTTTTAATCAGTTTAAAAAGGGCGTTTGATAGGGCCTTTTAAACTTGAAGCTTATACTACAGGCTTCCCTTTAAGGCCTTTCCTGCCCTGAACCTAACCACTTTACTTGCTTTGATTTTAATTTCTTCTCCGGTCTGGGGATTTCTACCTTTTCTTGCTTTTCTTTT
>CAZUHR010000498.1:0-2241 GCA_964620335.1 uncultured Desulfobacteraceae bacterium | reverse complement strand
TGCGGCCTTGTGTGTTGGAGCGGCCCAGGCCTGTCTGGATATATCATCACGCTATGCCAAAGAACGAATCCAGTTCGGGCAACCGATTTTCAACTTTCAGGCCATCCAGTTTAAACTCGCGGATATGGCCGTGGCCATCGAATTAGCCAGAAACCAATACCTAAAGGCGGCCTGGCTCAAGGATCAAGGCCGAAATCATACATTTGAGGCAACAGTCGCCAAGCTTTATGCCTCGGAGATGCTGGAAAAGGTTGCCAGCGACGGCGTACAGATTCACGGAGGATATGGATACATGAACGAGTATCCGGTATCACGCATTTATAAGGCGGCAAAACTCCTCCAGATCGTTGAGGGAACCTCGGAGGTTCAACGAATGGTCATAGGCCGTATCCTTGCCTAAGAGACGTCCAAATATTCCCTGGCCGTTGAACCCAGTAAATAATCCCCACCCAAAGGGTGAGACTTTATTACCCATTAAACTGTTGTGGATAAAGAATCAAACAGGAGGAAAAAACCATGAGACAAGTCGCTGTTTTAGGTGTGGGCATGACCAAATTCGGCATATCCGAAAAGACCAATTTGGAGATGTTCGCCGAGGCCGGCCTCGACGCCATAACCCGTTCAAATATCGAGCCGAAAGATATTGAAGCCCTTTATTTCGGAAACTGCCTGGGTGGATTTGAAGAGGGTCAACTGCACATGGCCCCCTTTGCACACGCGGAGTTGGGCCTGCCCTTATCTGCCCCTGCTACCCGTTTTGAATCGGCATGTGCCACGGCTACTGTGGCAATCCGTCATGCAGCGCTTCTCGTGGCCGCAGGCGTTTATGACCTGGTACTTGCAGGCGGCACTGAGAGGGCAACAACTATGGGCACACCTTTTGCCACCAGGACCTTTGCGATGGCATCACAGGCACAGCATGAATGCCCGGCAGGCATTACCTTTCCCGGGGTTTTTGCCATGGCAACGCATATGTACTCGAGTAAGTATGGCATTCCGCTGAAAGAACTGAAGAAACACATGGCCGAGGTTGCCGTCAAGAATCATTACCACGGATCCATGAATCCCAAGGCCCACTTTCAGAAGAAGATCGACGTGGAGACCGTTCTGGGGGGTATGATGGTTGCGGATCCACTCCAGCTTTTCGACTGCTGTCCCTTTTCCGATGGCGCCTCCGCAGTGGTGGTGGCCGAGGAAAAAAAGGCAATGGACCTCATTGACAAACCGATCTATATCGCCGGCACAGGACAGGCATCGGGCGGCCCTCTATATCTCCAGCAGGATCTCACCCGGGTCAGGGCGAGGGAAGCTGCTGTTGCCCAGGCATACAGAGAATCCGGCCTGGGACCCGATGATATAGACGTAGTGGAACTGCACGACTGTTTTACCATTGCCGAGATCCTTGCTCTGGAGAGTTTTGGGTTCTATGACTTCGGAAATGCCTTTGACGCGGCAACCAAAGGAGAGACCCGCTTGAAAGGGAAGGTCGTAGTAAATCCTTCTGGAGGACTCAAGGCCAAGGGGCACCCAATCGGTGCTACCGGGGCGGCTCAGGTAACGGAGATTGTTGAACAGCTCAGGGGAGAAAGCGGCCCGCGCCAGGTGGAAGGGGCACGAATTGGTCTGGTCGACACCCTGGGAGGTGACTTTGGAACCGTATGCAACATCATCTTAAGGAGTTAAGAATGGACTATAAACTCACCTTTGATCAATACCAGAAGGGTCTTGAGCGGGAAGAATTTTTGGGGCTTCGGTGTAATGCCTGTAACACATACACATTTCCGCCACTCGGGGTATGCCGCAAATGCAGCGGCACCGATCTTGAGGTAACCCAAATGAGTGGAAAAGGGATCATACGAACATTCACGGTCATCCGGGTAGCGCCCGAGGGCATGAAGCCGCCTTATGTGGTTGCCATGGCAGAGCTTGAAGAAGGGGCCTGGGCAATTGGTAACCTTGTAGACATAAATCCCGATGATGCGGATATGAGCCTTATTGGAAAAAAAGTCAAACTGGGAAGCCAACCGGTGAAAGGTGATATCTTTTCAGCGGGTGATTCCAGGGTTGTCACATTTTCTCTCATAGATAGTTAGATAGCGACCATCTTTTCTCACGCCCGCTCACTACATTCGCTAGAGCACACAGAGCGCACTGAGTCTTTTTGTTTTTCTGAAATAGAAATTCTTTCCTCTGTATCCTATTAGTCACCGAAGACATGGGGCTCTTCAAAAGAACGCATTC
>CAZUHR010000497.1:0-2255 GCA_964620335.1 uncultured Desulfobacteraceae bacterium | reverse complement strand
AGGAAAGGCTCTCCCTGGCCCTCCGCCATTTCTACAGAAACGCGAGACAAGATAACCGCCCTTGGATTATTTATCTGGAAGACCCTGCTCATCAATCACCAGGCAATCTCCTTCCGGTCACTCCGGAATGGATTCTTAGTGGACCGGCATCACTACCAATCAGGGAAGTCCTGATCGATGGTCTGATTACCTCTGAAGTTCTGGACCTAATTCAAAAAAACATTAAGAAAAATTACAGCCGACTGTTGAACCAGAAACACTACGATCCCGAGGTCCTTTTCAGGGTTAGGGACTTCAGGACTCTCGTCAATCTGTCTTATGTTGTCCACGTCGCCAGAAAAATGGGGATTTTCACAAAGTTGGACCCCGTGCTTTCATTTCCTCTGGGCCCCAATTCAATCAGCATTATTGAAGCGGCCCTTGTGTATCAGACGATAATGACGGGCCGTGTTTTCCCAATATCGGCAGGGGGAGACCCTACCCATATCCCTATCATTACCAAAATTGAGGACAGAGCGGGAGAGACCCTATGGGAGTACAGATCAACTCCAAAGAAGGTACTATCAGCCCGGCTTTCTAACTTGGTGACTGAAATCTTGATGAAAGTCATGGAAACAGGAACCGGACGCAAGGCAAAAGATGCAGTTCAATTGGTCTTGGAGGACGGAGCGGAAGGCATCAGGGTTCCTATTCCAACTTTCGGCAAGACCGGCACCGCCAACCGTTTCACAAATTCCAGCTTTGTGGGATTTATACCAGGTCCCAACAAGGAAATCGGCCGGATTGATATACGCAAAGGATATGTTATCGCCAGCTATGTAGGTTATGATGACAATCGGCCCATGCAGGGGAAAAACCTGACTGTCTACGGCTCAACCGGTGCCCTGCCCCTTTGGACGGAAACCGCAAATGCAATAGTAAATACTCAAGATTACAAGGAAAAACTTCAGCCCGCCGATTTGGTATTCGATTCCTTTTCATCCCGATCTCCCGAAGGCGAAGCTTTCCGCAGAGTACCGGTCTCTCCATTGACCGGCTTGCCGCTAAAGAGTTCAAAAGAGGTCTCTGGTTCCCCACCATCAACAGAAATACTTGCCGAGATTGATGCTGGTGGAGGGGACTGGAAATTTTTAAGGGGTTTTGAGCCCGAAGTAGCGGATTAAGGAGACTCCCGCAACGACTCAACTGAGCTCGCCAAAGCTTTGCTTGAGCGAGCTTTAGTCAGTGCCTCACCTTAATTGTTGACAAAAAGCTGAATGTGGAATTATCAGTAATAAAACAAACGCTGATCCGTCGCTCGGGTCAAGCACTTTTAAGGAGAACATAATGAATAAGACTAAAGGATTCCTTTTGATCCTTTTATTGGCATGCCTTTTTGGATGTGCTTCAACTCCTGAAAGGGATATTGTAGTCTCACCCAGGCCCAAGGCCCAAACCGTCCCTTTGGTTTCAGACCAACTCCTCGATGAGAGAATACGTTTTCTTACCAGGCTGTTGGAGGAAGAAAACCTCCCTGTTAAGGATAGAAAAATCGCATCAAATCTCCTGGAAGCCTACAAATCGGTCAAAACAGCTTCTCGCGGCAGACTTGAGGAAGAAGAATACCGAAGAACCCTAAGTTCGTTCTTTCACTATCTCAGCCTTGTTGACAAAAACTATTTCGATGAAGAAAAAAGCGGAATCCGTGATTATTCAGATGCAATCAGACTTTTTGCCAACGAAAGGGATAAAGTCGTTGACACATATATTTCAGGAGATTTTAAGGGAGTAATCAAAAAATGCCTGAAGCTAAAGGCGGAATTCGGTCCTGATGCCCTGACCCCGGAAATCGCCCTTCTTTTCGCCCTGTCTTTGGCCGAGGAAGGTATGCTTGAACAGGCCATAAATATAGGAGACGGAGCCATCCATGCCATGGGTACGATGCCGGATCTTACCCGCTTAAGGGCTCGCATGGCGGAATTGCAACTAAGGGCGGGAAAGAAAGAAAAAGCGAGACTTGTTTATGAAAAACTGACCGATA
Organism: uncultured Desulfobacteraceae bacterium; assembly: GCA_964620335.1. GTDB lineage: Bacteria > Desulfobacterota > DSM-4660 > Desulfatiglandales > Desulfatiglandaceae > JAFDHL01. The sequence goes on along the minus strand of CAZUHR010000497.1, from coordinate 235 downwards.
CCCTTGACGAACAGATTGTCATGCTACGATCACTCGACAAAAAAATCAGGGAAATGCCGGCCACTGGACCTGGCCTTGAAGGGATTGAGAGACAGAAACAATCGATTCCCAAAGAACCGTATCGTGTGGAAAGAACGGATGACGAATTCCTACAACAGGTCGATAATTTAGTCCAGGAGCACAGGTTTGGTGAGGCAATGGATTTGCTGGTATCGAAAAGAGACGAGGCCCAGTC
>CAZUHR010000496.1:0-2271 GCA_964620335.1 uncultured Desulfobacteraceae bacterium | reverse complement strand
TATCAACAGCATCAGTGGCGATGACGCCAATCACCTTGGATCTGGTTATCAATGGGACGACAAATACCGAGATCGGTTTGCCATGGCTCAAGACAATGTTCTCTTTTCTTAATGCCGAACTATTTACTTCAGGAACATATTCCGGTCGCCCCGTGCTTGTGACCCTTACCAGGATGTTGCTTACTCTATCAAGGGGAACCTTGTAGCTCCTGATGTCTTCCGGGATTGGCCCATTAAAACCAACGCCGTGTATATATTCAAGGTGTTTTGTTTCTTCATTCACCAGCATGATAATGGCACGGTTAATCTGGCAAACACTGGATAAAATATTCATAATAACTGTTAACAGCTGTTTAAGGTCAAGGACTGAGAGGATTGCTTTTCCTGTTTCCTGTATGGCCAAGAGCTGTTTGATTTTGTAACTGAGCTCTTTATTCAGGCCGTTCACCTCTTCGTATTTCTGCTCAATGACCTTTTTGTCTGCCTCCATCTCCCTGATTGTTTCCATCAGAACGGATTTTGATGTGAAAAACCGTGAAAATATTTCATGAAATCTATTCCTGGCAGGCCATTTCAGGTGGTATTCACAATAAGGTGCGCCTTCAAAGTAGCAGCATTCCTCTTTCAGTGTCAGGGGTTTCCCTCCCCAGACAAGCGGCAGGGAGGTGTAGGCACCTTTATTGAGAAGGCATATGTCCTTTGATACATCCATGGCGGGATTCCAATGCAGGCGGACAATGCCATGGTTCCTTTTGGCTTCCACTATTTCGACTTTCTTGTTCCTGTTCCACTTATCGTTTATTTTCTGGGCGTGTTTAAGGGCCATTTTTGATGACCAGAATGCCTTGATAATGATGCCCTGCACGTAGCCCAAAGAGGTTTTTTCAACGGCACGCCTGGATATCTTATAGGCGACTGTTTCATCATTGAGAATTTTCCTGCTCCTTTCCAGTAATCTGGAAACCACAGCGCAAGAGATCCAGTTATTTGGATCTCTCAAAAAGTTTTCGGGATCCGGGAGCGTATCAATTTCGGGATCAAGGTCGTCCAGAAGAAAAGAGCAGTCGCCATTATTATATTCCCTTATATAATCAATTATATACCTTGAGTTTATGCAGCTTACCTCCTTTTCCATATGAGATACCTCGGCATTATTAAGGCTCAGAGCGGCAAAGTGCGTGTGCTTCTCTGACCAGACATCTCCTCTTTATATTTTTGTGTCAGCGCGGGCATCAATTCCCTGAAAGTAGAAAGGCTTTGCACCTGCACGTTAAAGACGCCCCTGTTGCCGTCCGAAAAACATTCATCGGGAATCATATCATCAGTCAAAGCGTGGGCCGGGAGTCGAAAAAAGGGCATCATATTCAAAAGGGTTTTCTGCAGTTTTGGTGTATTATTGGAAAGACTGAAGATATCACTCATATTAGCCAGAACAGCCTCAAAACCCAGATATTTTGAAGGCTTTCTGACAACGTTCTGTCCGAAAACGCCATCATCATCAAATACCACATCCGGTGAGGACAGGGCAAAGTCATAAATCTTTGTTTTTGGATATACCCTGCATTCCCCTATCTTGAAAACGTGTCCGCCAGGACCGCTGTGTTTTGATAACTCCTCAGCAAAAACAAGGCTCTCTTCAAGGTTTTTCTTTGTATCGCCCGGATACCCGGAAATAAAAAAAACCATTACAGGTATTTCATTTTTTACGGCCTCTTTGAATACGGCAATAGTGTTGGCTAAATAATGATCGTAGTGATCCTTATTCCTGACCTTATTCATCCGTCTTAATGTATCGTAACTTGCCGATTCGAATCCAAGAGCCAGCACACCGCAGACATCCGCAATTCCGGTGATTATGGATGGATCCAGGACGTCGCAGCGGGTTTCAAAGTTGACCTTCATTCCCAATGATCGAAGATAAGGGAATAAACTGAAAGACTTGAAAAGCGCATCGCTGACCATCAGGGTGTGGGCGTTGATCTGTTGTGACAGGTTGCTCAAGTCGCTCCGGATGATTTCCGAAGGGACCTCTTTCCTGATGGGTCTTATAAACTCTTCCATGCAGAAATTGCAATGATAGGGACATCCACGGCTGAATGCGTAGGGCAGAATATCATATGCCCTTGGATATTTTAATAATTCCAGGTTGAGAAAAGCCTTCTCATTAAGATCAAACCGCCTTCCTTTCCCGGTAAGATGGATTTGACCATCCTCTTTCCAGGCCAGGTTGGGGATGTTTTCACTTTTCGGATCTTTGCCTTTTTCAAGGAG
>CAZUHR010000495.1:0-2277 GCA_964620335.1 uncultured Desulfobacteraceae bacterium | reverse complement strand
ATGCATGACTGCCTGTGCCATCTCATCCTGGGGCATTGCCTGTCCAAAGGAGATGGTATCAGGTTTTAGTATACCGGAGCAGTCGTCACAATAAGGCACTTTCACCCCGGTTTTCAACCGATCTTGTATCTCGTCCCTGTCATATTTTCTTCCGCAACTAAGACATGAAACCGAGAAGGCCGTACCGTGGAGTTCAATGATTTTTTCAGGGGAGTTGCCGGCCTTATGATGGAGATGATCGATGTTCTGTGTGACAACAGCCAGGAGTTTTCCAATATCCTCAAGCGACTTGACAGCGAGATGGGCAGGGTTCGGAACAGCGTCCTTCATGGTTCCATAGAATTCGGTGCTCATTTTCCAGTATTTTACTCTTGCATTCTCGTCGGATATTATTTTCTGAAAGTAAAAGTCCGAAGGGTCGTATTTGTCCCACACCCCGCCGGGGCTTCTGAAATCAGGAATACCCGACTCAGTGCTCAAACCTGCACCCGTAAACACCAGTATTTTTCGTGCTTCACTAATCATTGCCGCGGCCCTTTTGATCAAATCATCCATAATGCTTATCCTGAATAAAGGTTTTTCAATTAGTCACTATTTTTCTTTAACTTAAATGGAATTACAGGTCAATACCATGACATCAATCAAAGACGCGGGGAGTCATGTGTATAAATAACTCCGTGGGAGCCTGCTCACATTACGGCTCGAAACAGAATACCTGGGGTCAGCAGGAAACGACAAGTATAGCAAAGGCAGGGTTTACCTTGACATTCCGGCTTTTTTTTGATATGATTTTAATAAGTTAAACATTTTTGGTTGTTGAGTGAGGTATTCCTGGGAGGTGAAACCATCTTCCCAGATGAAATAAAGTCTTTAACAGAAGGATTCTTGTAACCTTATTTCAAGGAGAGGGCTGTGATGAAAGGAATACTGTCAGGCTTTTTGGTTTGCCTCTTCGTCATGTGGATAGGAATTAGTGTTTCGTCTTCTGCGGAACTATATAGATGGGTTGATGAAAAGGGAGTGGTGCATTTTAGTGATTCTCTGAATGATGAAGCTGTTTCACGACATAAGGCTGTAGAGCCGAGAGTGATTCAAAATCCCGAGAAAGAACAGGAAGAATTTGAAAAAGAAAAGCAGGAAGCTGAAGCACGAAATGCCCGGCTAAAAGAGGAAAACGCCAGGGTATTGAGTGAATATGAAAAAGAGGCAAAAATGAGCGAAGAAAAAAAAGTTGTTGCCAGGCAAGGTCAAGGTACAACGCTGTCCAGGGAAGAGTATGAACAGACCTTGCAGCAGACTCTAGAGCGCAATGCCAAGATAAGAGAAGAAAATGCGAAGATTTTGAAAGAAAATGAGCGATTGCAGAAAGAATATCAAATAAAGCTCAAGGAAATTGAAGCGCGCAATGCCGAGATTGATGCTCGAAATGAACAGATAAGAAAAGAAAACGAGCTGGCACAGAAGGACTATGAAAAAAGGCTTAAAGAGTTCGAAGAACAAAACGCCCAAACCGAAGATACTACGAAACAAAGTCAGAAAGAATAGAACACACCCACAGCCTATCTGACATATCCTATATGAAGGGAATCCTTATAAAGTGGTTGATACTGACCGCAGCCATTATGATGGCATCTTACCTTATTGATGGAATAAGGGTAACCGGATTCTTTAGCGCCTTTTTCACAGCGGCAATTCTGGGTATTCTAAATGTCTTTTTTCGTCCGATTTTGCTCATCCTGACTCTCCCTATCAATATACTTTCCCTTGGACTTTTTACATTCGTGATAAATGCACTCCTTTTGAAGATGGCTTCAGGCGTTATACCCGGCTTCGAGGTTTATGGCTTCTGGTCGGCGATATTCGGTTCACTGGTCATCAGTGTTGTAAACTGGATTTTGAGTTCCTTCATCATTTCGCAGGGGAGGATTGAACGCGTAGACTATATTGATCTGAAAAAGGGAGATGATGACAGATGGGAATAAAACCGAAATAATTTTGGATAACAAGATAAGGGGTTTTGTTCATTGTGATCAAAACCCCTTTGATTTTCCTGGTGGGCGGTGGGGGAGTTGTGCTGCTCCATTATAGATAAATATGTTATTTTTGTTTATAATAACAAATGTCATCAAAAAAAAGGAGGTCAATCATGTCTCATTTTTTGAAAGCACTTGTCGCTTTGTCTGTTATTGCTTTTTTTATTGCAGTCTTTGGTTCGGTTTTTAATTTTGACTTTCTGGGCGTAGATCCTGAAGGGTATTCACGTGCATGTAATAATAT
>CAZUHR010000494.1:0-2282 GCA_964620335.1 uncultured Desulfobacteraceae bacterium | reverse complement strand
TTGTCTCTGCTTCGATCCCGTTTGTCGGCCCCTTTTTTGGCCTGCTAACCCCTTTACCATTTCTTTATTATTCAACTAAATTGGGTTTATATCAGGGTGTGAAACTTGCCGCTCTGGCCTTCCTTATTATCGTGCTTATTGTCGAACTGGCCGGGCAATCTCATATTGTTCTCTTTGGCTTGGAATTCAGTCTATTGGGACTAATTTTGGCTGTGATTTTCAAAAGAAAGTTCGGAATTGGCCAGACGATCTTTCTTGCCACCATGTTTATGTTGTTGCTTGGCTTTAGTTCGCTTTTTTTCATTGCCCTTTCAAAAAATATGGGACCAATTGAGATAGTACTCAATTTCTTTAACGTGCAACTGAAAGAGGCTGTCAAGGCTTATGAGGGTATGGGGATCCCCCGGGAAAAAGGTATAGAGCTGGAGATGTACGGGAAAGCCTTTATAGATATTATTTCAAGGACTTATCCTTCGCTTATGATTATCGGCACCGGATTCGCCGTTTGGCTCAATGTGGTCATTGCCAGACCATTATTCCGGATGGGAAATCTCGAGTACCCCGACTTTGTGGCCATGGACCGTTGGCAGGCACCAGATAGTTTGATTTGGGTGGTGATTGTTTCAGGTTTTGCTTTATTTTTGTCTTCTGGAGGTATAAAATTGTTTGCCATCAATGCCTTGATTGTAATGATGGCAATATACTTTTTTCATGGACTGTCTATTGTTTTGTTTTTCTTAAATAAATATAATGTTCCATCCTGGGCCAGGCTTGGGATCTATTTTTTGATTATTGTCCAACAGCTCTTTTTCGCAATTTTGGCACTTACGGGTCTTTTTGATCAATGGTTTGATTTCAGGAAAATTCAAAAGAAAATTGACAGCTAATAGCCAGGAAGCTCCCTGCGGATTGAATATGGCCGCGGATGAAACCAGGCAGGAATTTTTGGAGGTATTCATGGAAGTTATTTTGCGACAGGATGTTGATGGTTTGGGACTGGAAGGAGATATTGTGAATGTTGCCAAGGGTTATGCTCGAAATTATCTAATCCCGAAAGGTAATGCTGTTGAAGCAAGTCCACAGAATATAAAGAACCTTGAATTACAACATAAAAAGATTGAGGTTAGAAAATCCAAGGCCAAGGACGATGCCGAAAAACTGAAAGAAAAGATTGAGGGGACGGTTCTCACCTTTTCGGTAAAGGCAGGGGAAGAGGGGAAATTATATGGTTCAATAACCACCATGGACATTGCATCGTACCTTGAAGGACAGGGCATTGATATTGACCGGAGAAAAATTATCATGGAAAAGCCCATAAAATCTTTAGGAGAATTTGAACTTCCGGTAAAGATTTATCCGGAAGTAACGGGTTCCCTTAAGATCATTGTGGTAGCTGGCAAGGAAGAAGAGGAATAGAATTTGCCTCAAGCAAAAGAAAAAGCAGCCCCTTCCTACTTAAAGGTCCCGCCCAATAACGTTGAGGCGGAGCAGGCCATATTGGGCGGCATATTGATTAACAACGACGCCATGAATCAGGCAATGGACTTTTTGTCGGGTGATGATTTCTACCGTGAAGCCCATATGGCCCTTTTTGAAGGAATGGTTGACTTGTTTAGTCAAGGAGAACCAATAGATATCATCACCCTTTCCCAGGCTCTTACAAAGAAGAATCTCTTGGAAAAGGTAGGGGGGACTGATTACCTTGCTTCGTTGGTTGAGGCTGTTTCCACATCTGCGGGAATTGTTTACCATGCAAAGATCGTCAAGGATGTTTCCATTAAAAGGAAGCTGATAAATCAATGTTCCATCATTTCCGAAACTTGTTTCCAGGAGGGAGGAGAGACCGAAGATCTTCTTGAGATGGCTGAACAGTCCATTTTCAATATTGCAGAGGAGCAGGTCAGGGAAGGACTTCAGGGACTTAATGAGATCATAACTATTAGCTTTAAGAAACTTGAGAGCACGGCGGAAATTGATGGATATGTGACAGGCGTTCCCACAGGTTTTGACGACTTTGACCGCTTAACTGCAGGCCTGCAACCTTCTGACCTGATTATTATTGCAGGCAGGCCCAGCATGGGGAAAACAGCACTGGCTTTGAATATCGGTTACAATGCTGCCCAAAAGACCAAGAAAAGCGTGGCTGTTTTTTCTCTGGAGATGTCCAAACAGCAGCTGGGTATCCGGTTATTGGGGCTTGATTCAGGAATAAATGCCACGAGATTGAGGACCGGAGAATTGAGGGGCAGTGATTGGACATTGTTGACGGACTCAGCCAATCG
>CAZUHR010000493.1:0-2302 GCA_964620335.1 uncultured Desulfobacteraceae bacterium | reverse complement strand
CTTGCCTAATTCAAAATCCATAACCCCTCTCTCAGTTACGCCGATGTCATCGGAATTATTAACTATCATGCCTTTCGAGCAAATTCAACACCATCCATTTAATTGCGTTTTTGGAAACCGCGTCTATTTCCCTTTAAAGTTAGGTTTCCTTTTTTCCATGAAGGCCATCATACCTTCCATGGCGTCTTCGGTTGAAACAGCTCTGCCCAGGGCCTCACACAAATAATCCACCGCCTCTTCAAACGGCATGTCACTCATGGCATTGAAAGCCTCTTTCCCTATTCGCATTCCTATAGGGCTCTTAGATGTGAGGAGCTTCAGTGTCTCTTGAACCTCGTCATCTAGGCGTTCCGGTTCAATGGCCCGGGTGATTAGGCCCATGCGCTCCGCCTCCGGGGCTGGTACTTTTCGTGCAGTCAGTACCATGTCCATGGCTTTTTTTCTACCAACGTTTCGGTAAAGCAGGGCCCCGACCATCATGGGAAAAATCCCTACATTTACTTCAGGGGTGCGAAAAAAGGTGTCGTCTCGAGCAATGATGATATCGCATGAGAGCATCAGACCCAGGCCGCCGGCAAGGCATGGTCCATTGACCCTGGCAAGTAAAGGTTTCCCAAACCTGGCCATCTTTTTGAGGAGTTCGGCATAATTCTTGGTGCCTGACAACCGCTCCTCCCCTTCTTTTGCAAGGGTAAAGGCTAGGTCAGCCCCGGAGCAAAAGGCCTTTTCTCCTTTTCCCGTTATACAGACAGCAAATACCATCTCGTCCTGATCGGCTTTGTCAAGATAGTCCAGGAAGCCTGTAATCATCTCCTGGCTGATGGCATTTCTCCTTGATTCGCGATTGATTGTCAGGAAGGCTGCGCGCTCCTTCACTTCGTAAAGAAGGTCATTATTCATTTTCAGGTACCTCTTCTTCAATCTCTACCAGTATGTCTCCGGGGGCAACCTTTGCATCTACGGTTGTTTTTATCGCTGTTATCCTGCCGTTATAGGGGGCCTTCAAGGTCGTTTCCATCTTCATGGCTGTTACCACGATCAATCCCTGGCCCTTTTTCACAAAATCACCTTCTTCGACCATAATTCGAACAACTGTAGAGGGCATAGGGGGTGTTATATCACCGGGGGCTTGATCTATGCCCGTTCGCCTGCCACGGCGCGAAGGCAATTGATCCGCATCTTCGACCAGGAAGCTCCTGCCGTTTACAAAGACTTGTTTCCCATGTCTGCCCCGTGTAAGAAAGACCTCGATTGCCTTTCCATCCACTACCAGATGAAGGCAATTATTCGAGATGGCCTGGTAGCCGACATGATATGTCTCTTCCCCAATGATAAACTCTATATTCTGCTCGCTTACTGGATTAGATATATCCACATCAGCAATCTCTTGTGCAATCTTAAGGCGATATTTTTTCATATCCTCCACTCACCTAATTTCTCCCAGGGCGTTGGCCAGCCTCTGTCTCTTACAGTTGCAGACGTTCTTTCAAGTGAGGTCAACTCATCAATCACATAAGCGATCCTTGCCAGAGCCGCATCATCCACATTCTGAGTCCAGTCTTTAAAATTGCGGTCTATGAAATTTGTATAGGTATTACCTTCGATGAACTCAGAAGATTTGAGAACATCTATCAAAAAAGGTACTATGGTGCGAATACCCAAGATGACATAGCTTTCAAGGGCACGGATCATACGCATGCGGGCCGCTTCTCTGGTTCCGGCCACGACGATCAGCTTTCCGAGAATCGGGTCATATTCTACCGGGACTTCAAATCCGCTGTAGATACCACAGTCATTTCGGACCCCGGGGCCGGCTGGTTCCCGGTGAAATAACACAGGTCCGGGTGAAGGGAAAAAATTTGCCTCGGGATCTTCCGCATAAATGCGGCATTCAATTGCATGCCCCGTCCGGGTGATATCTTGTTGGTTGAATGCCAGAGGCTTGCCGGAAGCGATCTCCAGTTGTTGTCTTACAAGATCAATACCGGTGGTCATCTCTGTAATTGGGTGCTCCACCTGGAGACGAGTATTGACCTCTAAAAAATAAAACTGTCCTGATGGCTCTAAGAGAAACTCTACCGTTCCGGCGTTGACATATCCCGAGGCCAAAGCTGCAGATATGGCCGCCTTTCCCATAGCTTCTTGAAGGGAAGATGTCATTGCAGGGGAGGGCGTTTCCTCTATGATCTTCTGATGCCTTCGCTGAATTGAACATTCCCTTTCAAACAGGTGCACAGCGTTGCCGTATTGATCGGCCAGGATTTGAAATTCAACATGACGGGGGCATTCCATACACTTCTCC
>CAZUHR010000492.1:0-2317 GCA_964620335.1 uncultured Desulfobacteraceae bacterium | reverse complement strand
ATTCATCTTTACATAACACCTAATGGGCAACAAGAAGATCAAATCAAGTGATCCTTATTTAGTACCTGCTGTAGAGCAAGCTATGCGAATTTTGTTTTGCATATTTGAAGCAAAATCAGATCGCATGAGCATAACGGAAATCTGTGATCGAACAGGACTGCATAAGAGCCGGGCATTCTCAATCCTTCTCACTCTCCAGAGATTCGGACTTATTCAAACGAACGGCAAGAGAAAAGGGTACAGTTTAGGTCCCAGTCTAATAGGGCTCTCTCGGAAATTTTTGGACGATCTCAATACTGTGAAAATAGCCGAGCCTTTTTTAGTCGAACTGACAAGAAAGATTGGGACTACGGCAGCTTTGGGATTGATAGCCGACAACAATGTATTCGTTGCTGCCAAGCGTGAGAGCGGGGGTCCGGTTGTGGTCACCATGCGGGTTGGCCATCGTTTTCCGCTGACCTACGGCTGCCACGGCAAGGCAATAGCGGCGTTCCTTCCCGAGGAGGAGCTAAAGAGCCTGCTGAAGGAGAAAAAGCTTTATTTCCAGGGAGAGCCGGCACGGTTTGAAAGGGATAAGGTGATGGCAGACATAGAGCGATGCCGCAGGGATTGGTTTGCTGAGGATCTGGAGGAGACAGCCCCGGGACTCAATGCAGTTGCATCGCCGGTGCTTGGCCCTGATAGCCGCCCAATAGGATATATCGTGGTACTGGGTCTGGCCTCAGCGGATGCAGCACATCAAGATGGACCTCTTGTTGCTGAGGCTGGAAAGGGCCTGTCGCGACAGTTGGGCGCGAGAGTGGAGACAGGGCCCGGTGATTCCGCAAAGCCGTGAGGAGGGAAAAATGACCAGGAGACTGTTGCTCAAAGAACTCGGTCGCTATCCATTGGGTACATACGCGGATATAGTATATAGGAATGCTCTTCTTCGACCTGAACAGGAGGCGTTCATCTATAAAGACCAGAGAATAACCTTTGCCCGCTTTAACGAACGGATAAATAGCCTCATCCACGCACTTCAATCAATGGGACTCAGGAAGGGAGACGGTATAGGCATCCTTTCATGGAACTGCCTTGCATGCACCGATATTACCGGTGCAGCGATGAAAGGGGGATTCATTGTATCACCCTTCAACCCAAGGATGCAGATAGACGAGATCGATTATCTTGTCAACTATTCAGAGGTTAGAGTCCTTTTTGTGGGCCCTGAGTTGGTGGGGTTGATAGATGAGCTGAGATCTCGCTTAAGGAATGTTGATTATTACGTGGCCCTTGAGCAGAGAGCGGAAAACATGGTCTTCCATGACGACCTGCTCTCCTCCCATTCGAAAGAGGAGCCCGATGTGGATGTGAGTGAGACGGACCCTTTCATTATCTTCTATACGAGCGGCACCACCGGTATTCCCCGGGGTGCCGTATACACCCATGTACGGAAATTTGAAGAAGCAAGAAACAAGGCCCTCCAAATTGGATTGAAAGCCGACAACAAACACGTGATGATTCTCCCCTTATTTCACATCGGTGGATGGTCCCATTTCTGGGCCTTCTTCAACGTGGGTGCGAGCAACGTCATTATGGCCCAGAGGTCCTTTGACGCGAAGGCCACCCTGCAGGCCATCCAGGATGAAAAGGCCACAGACATTCACATTGTACCCACGCAGCTTGTGGGTCTTCTTGCCGTACCCGGTGTCGAGGATTACAACCTTAAGAGCCTTGATAGGATGTGGTATGCGGCATCCCCCATGCCCCTGGAACTGCTGAGAAAAGGGATAACAACCTTTGGGGAGATCTTTGCCCAAGGCTACGGACAGTCCGAGTCGGGTCCTGATATTGCTATTCTTACCAAAGAGGCCCATAGGGTGCTTGATAAACCACCGGAAGAGCAGAAGGTGCTTGCCTCGTGCGGCCAGCCATGTACAGGGGTGCACGTGAGGATTCTGGATGAAAACAATAAAGACGTAGAGACGGGTGTGGTGGGAGAGATAGCGGTTCAGAGCAAATCGATCATGTTGGAGTATTGGAAAAAACCAGAGGATACGGCAAAGGCTATCGTCGACGGCTGGCTTCATACGGGCGACATGGGCTACTGCGATGAAGGCGGCTATATCTATATCGTTGATAGAAAGAAAGACATGATTATTACAGGCGGGGAGAATGTCTTTCCCAGAGAGGTGGAAGAGGTTTTATACCGCCATCCCGCAGTGCTGGAGGCTGCAGTCATCGGTATTCCCGATGAGAAATGGGTCGAACGGGTTCACGCCGTCATCACATTGAAGGAGACGCAGAAACCGAGCGAAGATGATATTGTGAACTTCTG
>CAZUHR010000491.1:0-2326 GCA_964620335.1 uncultured Desulfobacteraceae bacterium | reverse complement strand
ACCTCGGATTTAGAAGTGATCGTGTACGGCATAGGTATTACCTCCCTTATTTTTTAAATCAATTAATTATTCCGTCACCGGTAGGAGTCCTCATTTTATAATGAGAAAGCCAACGGGATGTTATCAAATTTTATTAAAACGCATCAAGCGGATAGGAACATTTTGCACCGAATTTTAATCGGGAAAATGGGTCCACAAAAATCTAAGAAATTTGACAGATACTTAATTGTTGATTAATATCCCTTTTATGCCAAGATCAGCGCGATTAGATGCCCCCGGAGTATTACATCATATAATGATCCGGGGTATCGATCGTCGAAAAATATTTGAAAACAAATTGTTGAAAAAATTTTTTGATCTGCTCAATTAACTTTTTATTTTCTTAAGGATGTCCCTCATTTTTTAGGAGGTGAAATGGATTTAACAGAGACACGATATGAAATTGAAAATGGTGTGGCATTGGTTACGCTGAACCGTCCTGACAAGATGAACGCATTTACATTAAATATGAGAAGGGAGCTCATCGAGATATTCACAAACGCGGATCAAAATGACGCAGTCCGTGTAGTTGTTGTGACAGGCGCCGACAAGGCCTTTTGCGCCGGCGCCGACCTGTCCGGCGGCGGTTCGACCTTTGACCGGTCTGAAGAGCACGGTCGCAAAGTTCGCATCAGCGAATATCGCGACGGAGGCGGCCAGACGACCCTCTCCATCTTTAGATGCCGCAAACCCGTAATCGCGGCGATTAACGGTCACGCAGTGGGCTTTGGTATCACAATGACTCTCGCCATGGATATGCGAATCGTGGCAGATGACGCCAAGATCGGTTTTGTCTTTGCGAGGCGAGGCGTGCATCTCGAGGCCTGTTCATCCTGGTTTCTGCCCCGTATTGTGGGAATCTCAAAGGCCGCTGAACTCGTATATACCGGCCGCGTATTCCGTGCCGAGGAGGAAGCAACATCAGGGCTTTTCAATTATGTGGTGCCCTCGAACCAGGTGCTGCCAAAGGCCCTGGAAATCGCAAGGGAGATTGCAGAAAACACATCGGCGGTGTCGGTGGCCCTCAGCAAGGGGCTTCTTTGGCACGGACTCAGCGAACAGGACCCTCAGTCGGCCCATCTTATTGAATCGCGCAGCTTCTTCTGGGCGGGCCAGCAGAAGGACTCCTATGAGGGCGTCCAGAGCTTCCTGGAAAAACGGGCTCCAAGGTTTGCGATGAGACCGTCATCCGACATGCCCGATTTCTACCCATGGTGGAAGGAACCCAAGGTTTAAACCCTCTCTCCGAGGCCTGCTCCTATTGAATATTTTCCCAGATTACAGAATAACCCTGTCCCCGGCCAACGCACATTGTCGTAAGCCCATATTGGGCATCAGGATATTCCTTAAAAAGCCCGGCCAAAAAGGTCACAAGACGTGGGCCTGATGAGGCCAGGGGATGCCCGTAGGCAATGGCCCCTCCCCACTTATTGACTCTCGGATCATCCCATTTCATGCCCAATCGGTCAATGCAGTAGAGGGCCTGGACTGCAAACGCCTCGTTTAGTTCTATAATGTCTATATCATCTATGGTCATGCCGGCCTTTTTTAGAGCTTTTTGCGTAGCTGGTACCGGGGCTATGCCCATTATGGTGGGATCCACGGCCGCTACTGCAGAGGCTATCCAGCGCATTTTTGGTTTGGTATCCATTTCCTTAGCCCTGTTTTCACTCATCAAAAGTACGGCGCTGGCGCCATCATTCAGCCCGGAAGCATTGCCAGCAGTTGTCCTTCCATTTTCCCTGAAGGGCGTTCTAAGGTTTTTTAGGCCGTTCATTGTTGTATCGGGCCTTGGCTGTTGATCCTTATCGGCCACAATCCTGGTTCCATTAGCTAATTCCACTTCAATAGGGATAATCATCTCCTTCATCTTACCGGCCGTTATAGCCTGATCTGCCTTTCTCTGACTCTCAACCGCATAGGCGTCTGCCATTTCCTTGGTAAACTCCGGGAAATGATCGTGGATATTCTCTGCGGTCATACCCATGTTAAAGGCCGATGGCCCGCCCATGGCCTCTTCGGCTCTCGGATGGGGATCGCGCATGAATCCCATGGGCAAATGCCCCATATGCTCCACTCCCCCCGCAATCAGGCAGTCCGCCATGCCGCTTGCAATATAGGTAACGCCGTAACCGATGGCCGTAAGGCCTCCCGCACACATGCGATCTATGGAGCACCCGGGGATCTCATATCCCCAGTCAGCCAGCATGGTGACCAGCCGACCCAGGGTTCCTCCTTGTTCCTTCACCTGGTTGGTAACCCCCCAGATATTGTCTTCAATCATGTC
>CAZUHR010000490.1:0-2328 GCA_964620335.1 uncultured Desulfobacteraceae bacterium | reverse complement strand
GCGCACTGACAAGCACATCAAAGTCCTTGATTAGTCCCAGGGCCTCCTGCTGAAAAGGATCCGGCTTGAATGGAGCGGGTTCCGGAACCCCTATCTGCCTGAAGACAGGCCTGAGCTGCGGGTCTAGCCTGGGCTTCTCATAAAAACCTTTTTTGTTAGGAATGAGCCTTTCCTTGCGAACTCTTCTTATCGGTCTACGGCGAAAATTTTTATTATAGGCCATATATTTGATTATTGCCCATTAGCACATAAGATTCGAGGATTTTTTCCTGCGAAGCCAAAAAGCCCTTACAGATTATCAACTTTCTCAATCTGTCCCCAAATCCACAGTCAAATTTCAATATGTTCACTCATATCAGGTGTCTTGAAGAATTCCTGACCACCAGCAAGGTATTAGATGCAAGGCGCCGAGGAGTGCGACTGAAGCGTATGAGAAATACGCTGCAAGGAGGAGCGATCGAAGGTAACGCAGCAGGTGATGCCTTGATGGTGGATCAGGGCGGTCACTTGACCAATTCCCCGGCCACCAGATCCATGTCTTTGATGCTATCCTTCATGGCCAGCCCCATATTCAGGGCATTCAGGGTTTCCTCGACATCTTCTATTCTTTGATCATAACCGTGTATGATCTTAAGGCCGTTTTGATGCACCTTCCAAACCGAATCTCTTGCAAACAGCCTTGCTGCGGCCTTCATGAATATTGACGAGCGGTTCTGCTCCCCTTCATAAGACGCAGCCTTGCGGCAGAGAGAGTCTCCGACTTCACACCAGGTCATCATGTCCGCGAGCAGGAACATAATATACTGAGATTTTGTCAATTTATGTTTACGAGCGCCCAAAATTATCTTATTCATGGCCAGTATTGCACTGGCCAGCAAGGGTCCGGCGCAGTCATCCGGGAGTCTACCCAGGCCTTCGGCCATTTCCTCATAAAATCCTCCTTTGGAGCGCACCGTATTCCTCATTCGAAACATGGAAATAATGCTCCTCTGTATCTCGCTGGTCCCTTCGTAGATAGGAAGGATTTTGATGTCCCGCTTGATCTTTTCCACTTCGTATTCCCTCATATAACCGTACCCTCCAAATGCCTGGATCCCGTCGTTTGCCATGGCATCGCCCGCCTCGGTTGCAAAATATTTGGCAATAGATCCCTCGACCTGAAGGTCCTCCTCACCTGAGTCCAACCTTAGAGCAACTTCTTCTACGTAAGCACGAGCAGCTTCCAGTTGTACGGCATTAGGGACCAAAAGCTGATGCGTATAGCCCTGCTTTTCCGATAGGGTCGTCCCGAATTGCACACGCTCCTTGGAATACTTGATAGCCCTTTCAAGGGAGGCCATGCCCCCACCCAATCCGAAAGTAGCAACCATCAACCGAGTATAGCCGAACACCTTATTGGCCTCTTTAAGACCCCTGCCTTCAACTCCTCCAACAAGATTATCGACGGGAACAAAAATGTCTTCAAGGGTAAGCGAACATGTGTCAGAAGCGCGGATTCCGTGTTTATCCTCATGTTTACCCGGTATCAGGCCTTCCGTACCCGCCTCCACAATAAAAAAGGACGGCCCCTCAGGTGTATCGGCGAGAATTGTGTAAAGATCTGCAACACCGCCATTTGTAATAAACTGCTTTTGGCCGTTAAGTCTATATCCCTTGATACGCCCTGCATCATCATGGATTCTCTCAGCCTTGGTTTTCAGAGACTGGACATTGGATCCTGCCTCGGGCTCGGTAACAGCGTATGCCACAATAAGACCCTCATCAGCAATCTTCCCGATATACTTTTTCTTCTGTTCAGTAGAGGCACCTACCCTGATAGGATCCATGCCCAGGCATATTGCCAGAAAAGAAGTCGCTATGCCCAGATCCATTTTTGCCATCCTCTCGGATATGGCCGCAATTTCAGAAGCCCCGGCACCAAGCCCTCCATATTCTTCCGGGATAAAAATCAGGTGAAGCGCAATTTCAGGTCCTAACATAAACCTGATAAGTTCCATGGGAAATTCACCATCAAGGTCCAGTTTGAGCTTGGTCTCCACGGTAAGCTTATCTTTTTCCAATCTATCTATAGTATCCATCACCATGGAAAAAACTTCAGGATCCATTTTTTTCTGTTGTGTCATGCAAATTCCTCCTACTATGCCTCTTCAAAGTTCCGGCTGAACTTTAAGTTATCATGTTAACCTTTCTATCTTTTTAAGTAAATATAAAGAAAAATCAAAGGGAAACAAGGAATCGTGGTACACATGTCCTGATATAATAAATGACAGGAGAATTTTTTATTCCTTAATTTTGTGCTGGCGGTACTGATGATATGCATCTCTGAGT
>CAZUHR010000489.1:0-2332 GCA_964620335.1 uncultured Desulfobacteraceae bacterium | reverse complement strand
CCCGAAGCTGAAAGAAAGGCAGTAATTTTTCTGACAGGATAAGATATTTGAATTTGGGATTTTAAACTTACTTTTTCGAGCGACAAAACTTGGGTAAATTATTTGGCTTATTTCCAAGACGCAACACTAAATATCAGTCCTGTAAATCCAGAAAGAATTTATTTTCTCTTTGGATCATGTACATCCTGTTATCCCGTCAAAAACCATTATGAACAAAAACGACAAAATCATGCTATCTGTTGAGGACCTCCGGGTTTACTTCCGTGGAGATGAAACGCTCGCTCGTGCTGTGGACGGGCTCAGTTTTGAAGTACGGCAGGGAGAGACGGTTTGCTTGGTGGGAGAATCGGGTTGTGGAAAAACAGTTTCAGCCCTGGCTGTTCTGGGTCTAATCCAGAAGCCACCCGGAGAAATTGCCAGCGGAAAAATCCTGTTTGAAGGGAAGAACCTCTTAGACCTTACTGAAGAGGAGATGCAGCATATTAGAGGAAATCGTATTTCCATGGTTTTTCAAGAACCCCTGACATCATTGAACCCTCTTTTCACTATTGGTGATCAGATAGAGGAAGCCATAAAGATCCATGAACATGTTGAGCCGCAGGATCTTCGCATCCGATGCATACAAATCCTTAAAGACGTGGGAATTCCATCAGCTGAAGATAGGCTCAAGGACTACCCTCACCAACTGAGCGGTGGACAAAGACAGCGAGTAATGATCGCAATGGCACTAGCGTGTAATCCGGACCTGATTATTGCCGATGAGCCTACAACCGCACTTGATGTAACCATTCAGGCCCAGATCATTGATCTGTTCGGGTTTCTTCAGGAAAAGAGATCTATGTCCGTTCTTTACATCACGCATGATCTTGGTGTGGTTGCAAATATCGCAGACCGGGTCTATGTCATGTATGCCGGTATAATTGCGGAAAAGGGAATAACATCCCAGATCTTTGATGAACCCCGTCATCCCTATACGCAGGGATTGCTGGCCTCCCTTCCCCTGCGAACAAAAAGGGGGTCAAGACTCCACAGCGTTGCGGGCATCGTGCCGGATCCCGCATATAAACCTGACGGGTGTCCCTTTCACCCTAGGTGTGATTTTGCAACTGAGACATGCCGGATCCAGTTTCCCGAAATGTGCGACTACGGGAGAGGCCATCAGAGCCGGTGTCCGGTGCTTTATAACGAGAGAAGAGTACAGAGGTGAAGGTTCCCTGGTGAAAATATGAAACAGCCTGATTTACAACATGGCATTGTACTTAAAGTGGAAGGCCTGAAAAAATATTTTCCAGTACGCAGGGGATTTTTTCAAAGGATCAATGGGTGGGTCAAGGCTGTTGATGGCATGGCCTTTGATATAGAGCACGGTAAGACCCTTGGACTTGTAGGCGAGAGCGGATGCGGGAAATCCACGGTGGCCCGGCTTGTACTTAAACTTTTGGATGCGGACGAGGGGAGCATAATCTATCAGGGCAAGGAAATCAGCAGGTCCTCAGAAAAATATATGAAACCGCTCAGAAAGGAGATGCAGATCGTTTTCCAGGACCCCTATGGTTCTCTCAATCCCCGGATGAGTGCCGGACAATCAATTGAAGAGGGTCTTAGGATTCTTAGGATTCCGCGAGGGGAAAGAAAGGAACGGGTAGATAGGCTTCTTGAGACAGTTGGCATACCGGCCGGTAGCGCGGATCGTTATCCCCATGAATTTAGCGGCGGGCAGCGGCAGCGCATCGGTATCGCCCGGGCACTTAGCGTTGAGCCTTCACTGGTCATTTGTGATGAGCCCATCTCGGCATTGGACGTATCTATTCAGGCCCAGATCATCAATCTCCTGAAAGATCTGCAAGATGAATTCGGGCTAAGCTATCTGTTCATATCCCATGATCTCAACGTTGTTGGATACTTGAGCGATCGAGTGGCAGTCATGTATCTGGGCCAGATCATGGAGTATGCAGCGGCAGATGAAATTTTTGAAAACCCTCTTCATCCTTATACCCTTGCGTTGCTTTCAGCGGTGCCCGTGCCCGAACCGGGGCGAAAGCTAAGAATGCAATCTCTTAAAGGTGATGTCCCCAGTCCTCTGGATCCGCCGCCTGGATGTAAATTCCAGGGCAGGTGCCCGCAGGTTGAGGAGCGCTGCCGTAAAGAGGAGGTAGGGTTTTATACTGTCGGGGAAAGGCATTTAGTTCGATGCTGGAGGGTGTTTGAATAATTTTCCCTTGACTTAGTTAGGGAAATCAGTAAATTAAGACTTCTGCTGGGGGATCGTATAGTGGCAATACGGCGGGTTCTGGCCCCGTTAACCGAGGTTCGAATCCTCGTCCCCCAGCCA
>CAZUHR010000488.1:0-2332 GCA_964620335.1 uncultured Desulfobacteraceae bacterium | reverse complement strand
ATGATCTTTTTGATTTTGTTTTGATTGCAAAGAGGTTGGGAGATCAGCTTGAGGTTCTTAAACAGGTTCCGTAAGCGAGTCAGAAGAGGTCATTATTTATGAGCTTGAAACACGGTTGGGTAGGAAAAATCCTTTTTGTAAATCTGTCTGATCGCTCAACCCGGATTGAGTCCACGGACAAATACATCCAATTCATCGGCGGCCGTGGAATAAACCAGTGGTTACTCTTTGAGATTATTGGAAAGGGTGTCCATGGGCTTGATCCTGAAAACGCTTTGATCCTTGGCGCAGGTCCTATGGTAGGGACCCTTGTGCCCTCGGCCGGAAGGCTTTCTGTCGATTATTTGAATGTAATTACAGGGGGTGTAGGTTCAGGCAATTGCGGGGGCCGGTTTGCCGTGGAAATGAAAAATGCAGGTTATGATCATATCGTTTTGACGGGAAAGGCGGACAGGCCCACTTACGTCTTCGTCCAGGATGACACGATTCATTTCCGTGATGCTTCAGGCATTTGGGGTCTGGGCACATGGGATACGGATGAACAAATCAAGTCAGAAGAAAAAGACAGGCGACTATCCACGCTCACCATAGGCGTTGCAGGAGAGAACTTAGTAAAATTCGCCAGCATAATCGGGGATAGAGGCAGGGCTGTGGGCTATGGCGGAAGCGGTGCGGTAATGGGCAGCAAAAACCTCAAGGGAATTGCTGTCCGGGGAAGGAATACATCCATTAAGGTGGCCAGGCCCTTGGAATTTATGAATAGATTAAGGACGTTCAATAAAGAAATTTTTCAGAAGAGCAATGCCGTTAAGATACACCGCAAAGGCGGAACACTTGGTGCCTATGTCCTTCCGGGAGAAAATAGACCCCATGGCGTCAGAAACATGAACGAAGAATTCTGGAGCAATGACGCCATAAATAATGTCACAAGGGATAAATTCGATAAATTTCTTGTAAGAAGGCATTCGTGCTTTGGCTGTCCTGTTTGTTGTAGCGCCATATATGAAATAAATGGCATGGTTTGTGAGGGAATCCAGGCAAACTCTCTTCGCGCATTCGGCTCTAATGTGGACGTCACACGCGCTGAAGACGTGCTTTATGCACATGCCCTTTGCAACAATTACGGACTTGACGCGGACCAGACATCGGCCGCCGTGGCCTGGGCCATTGATTGCTTTGAGAAAGGCATAATCAATAAAGGGGATACCGACGGTCTCGAACTGAAATTCGGAGACGGGAAGTGTGTTGCTAAATTGATCAAAAAGATCGCCTCAAAAGAAGGCTTCGGTAATGTTTTGGCAAAGGGCGTGCACGAGGCATCTGAAATCATCGGACGTGGCTCCAGAGAGCTGGCATTGCTCGTCAAAAAAAACAGCGCTATGGAGGCAGCCATGAGATCTCATAAGGCCTGGGCGCTTGGCATTATTACCAGCACAAAAGGGACGGGTCACCTGCGCGGTGCCCCGGGCCTTGAATTCCAAAATCTACCCCCTGAAACAAGCAAAAAACTCTTCAACATCGAGGATATCAGCGATCCCACGTCATACGAAAACAAGGCGGCTCTAGTGGTCTGGCAGGAGAAATACAAAGGCATTGTGGATATGATGGGCATTTGCGCCCTGACTAGCATGTGGATGGATCAAACGCTGTTTACACCTGAAGATATAGCAGCATTACTCAATGATATTACAGGAAAACAATATTCAGCCGAAGGATTGCTCATGGCGGGTGAAGCGCTTCAAAACCTTGAGAGATCCTTAAACCTCCTTCACTCGGGGTTTGGGCGATCGGATGATATCCCACCCCGAAAACTTATGGAAATCCCGGTCGGAAAAGGAATATATGAAGGCGAACGACTGCATTTGGACAGGTGGAATCAAATGCTGGATGAATACTATGAACTGCATGGATGGGACAAGACGACCGGCTGGCCCACCAGGAAGCGGCTTTTGACCCTAGGACTAGATGCTGTTGTTGAAAAACTCACAAAAAATAATATTTTAGAGAACCCGTGAAAATATCTTTTGACAAAAATAGATGCACCGCTTGCGGCCTGTGTGAACTGGCCTGCTCCTTTCATCACTTCAAATCATTCCTGCCTGACAAAGCAAGCATAAGTATTTGCATGGACAGGAAAGGCAATGTTGAGATGAAGGCCCTGCCCACATGTGATTTATGTAAAAATGAGGACATGCCTATGTGCGTTGAATTTTGCCCGACAGGGGCTATTAAAGGAAACGCCACACAAATTGACAGTTTATTCATATAATATAATCATCTATAATTTTAATGAGCGAAAACATTTATTAAGCAGAAAGGAGGAAAAGCTATG